>JALYOK010000506.1 GCA_030856925.1 Pseudomonadota bacterium | reverse complement strand
GGATTGGGCCGATCGAGCACCCACACGGATTTCTGCGTCTTTGCCGCCTGTTCCAACACGTAGCGCAACGTGGTGATGAAGGTATAGATGCGGCAACCCACATCTTGCAGATCCACCAGCAGCACGTCGAAATAGTCCATCATGGCGACGGTCGGAAGGCGCACTTGGCCATACAGACTGAACACCGGAATACCGTGCACGGCATCGTTGAAATCCGGCGATTCGATCATGTTGTCCTGCTTGTCGCCGCGCAGGCCGTGCTGCGGACCGAACGCCGCGGAAATCTGGACGTCGTCGAGGGCCGCGAGGGCATCGAGCGAATGCGTCAGCGCGCGCGTCACCGAGGCCGGGTGCGCGAGCAACGCGAGGCGGCGTCCCGCGAGCGGTGTGCGCAGTGCGGGTTGTTCGAGCAAACGCTCCAGGCCAAATCTCATGCACGCCTCGTGCCGCGGTCCAGCGTGAGCGCAAAACTGCCGGCGTGATGAAAGTCGGGCTTACTCGATGGATGCGCGAGTGCCCAGTAGGACAAGCGGCCGTTGCTTTCTTCGATCACAGCGGACAATGCCAGCCGTAACCGGGCGCGAGCCAAAAAATCGTCGAACTCTGTGAGATCGACCACCGCTTCCAGGACTAAGCGCTGCGGGTCCCGGCGCGTAACGATGGATAGCTGCACCGCTTCGACCGGCGTCATGCCCTCGCGGTACCGGTTGAAGCCGTAAATCGCCCATTCGCCGGAAGGCGCGAAGTTGAGCTCGTAGTACGCCGCAACATCGGGCGCGGTGACGAACGCCTCGAAGCACGTGTGTTGCCGCAGCTTGTCCGCACGCCGCGGCACGCCCTCGGCCGGGATCCGCAGATGGTCCACATCGCCTTCGAGTGAATAATCCAACGTAAGTGTCCCCGTCGGCGTCACCTTTATGTGTGCGCTGATGCGACGCACCGCCTGGCACGACACGGTCGGATGACAAGTGAGTGTAGCGGTCTGCATGCCGCATTCTACCGGTTCGATGAGCCCGCGCGCGATGCTTGGGCGAAGTGCGCTGGTACTGTCTCGTCGCCTAAGCAACCTGCGCGTTGTGCCTATTCAAGCCGGCCGAACAATCGGAATTCATGCACAACCGTTGTGCCGCGTCCGTCGTTTTGGTGGTTCGATAAAAGACGTACTTTGAAGAACCTGGCCTAACCGGCGCAAACTTGAACTCTTCGTCTCCATCGAGAATGCCGACGGCGCGCCAGTCAATGTCGATGCGTACCGAATAGATGGGCAGCTTGATGTGGACCTTCTTGAAGCGTAAGGATGGGTGGCGCGGGTTATTGGACCACAAATCGTAGGCATTCCTCGCCTTCTCTTGAATCGGCTTGGGCAAAGACTCGTAGAGGGCTCGGAACTTTTCTGTTGGTTCTCGATCGCACGTGATCAGAGGGGTTTCGTTAGCCCAGCGCGATGCTCAGCCAAAGCTTCCTGAGCGAGCTTCTCTAAAGTGTCCTGCGATTTAGCGAACGACTTCGTCCAACGCTGTTCGGCAGCGAGTTCTTGAAGGAGAATGGCTGCCAGGGCGTCTTGCTCGGACGGTGGCAGTTTCTTCACTTCGCTCAACGCCTTTTCAAGCAGATCAGTCATTTGCAATCTCCGTTTGAAACCCCATCATACGCCCGATTGCGAGCAGCGGTCTGACGCGGAACGTCGCGCAATTTAAGGGGCCAGACATGCATTGATAATGAAATATATCGATCCTGACCGGTCCTGACCCGTTGAGCTTTTATGCCGAACGCCGCGAAAGTCAACAGTTGCGAACCCGGGGCAACTGGCGCTCAGAAAGACATTTTTTCGCATCGAGGGTCGTCATCAAGGCATGGATGGCGAACTCGTACCGTTCGAACACATCGCTCGCAGCGGCGATGATGATCGCACGACGGCTAACGTCGGGTGAGGTCAATCGAATCGCCCAACCGCGAACGCTGACCAGCGAAAGTCAGCCTGCGCCCACCCCGGGCCGAGTGAGTTTGATACACTCCGCCGATACGGACTCGCATCTCGAGAGGGGAAACAGCATGGCAATCAAAAACATCGCAAAGGAACGCCTAGTCGCGGGCGAACTATCGATCGGCATGGGCGTCAAGGCCGTACGGGGAGTGGAGATCGCGCGCATCATGAAAACTGCCGGGTTCGATTGGCTGTTCATCGACCTGGAACACGGCCCGACTTCCGTTGAAACCGCCTACGCCATCAGCGTCGCCGCGCTGGATGCGGGCATCGCACCCATTGTCCGGGTGCCCCACGGCGAATTGGCGCTGGCCACGCGATGCCTAGACGGCGGCGCGCTCGGTATTGTCATTCCCCACGTCGATACGGCCGAGGAAGCGAGGGCGATGGTGAATGCGTTCCGCTATCAGCCGCTCGGACACCGCTCCATTGCGGGCGGCTATCCGCAATTTGGATTTGCCCCCACATCGGCAGCGGAAGTTACGAAAGCCATGAACGAGGCGACCTTGGTCATCGCCATGGTGGAAACACCGCGCGCCATCGAAAACGCGGATGAGATCGCCGCGGTGGCGGGGATCGATGTGCTGCTCATGGGCATCAATGACTTATGCCTGGAGATGGGCATACCGGGAAAATTGGATGATGACCGCGTGGTCGCCGCGGTTCAAACGGTGGTGGCGGCGTGCAAGCGCCACGGCAAATGGGCGGGGCTCGGCGGTGTGTATGGTAAGGAATTGCTGAAGCGCTACATCGATATGGGGATGCAATTTATTCTGTCAGGGAATGATCTGCCGCTGCTGCTTGCGGCGGCTACCGAGCAGCAGAATTTCGTACGCGGTTGTTAGCTACATGAATGGTCATAGGCGGCCGGCCTTGTCGCGCTGAGAATGAAACAAAATACTCCACGTCCCTATTCGTCTAGGGAAATTTTTGTTAACAGTTCAAACAATGGGCGATTAATATAAAAGTTTTTCCGTCCGATTCTTTTCTTCTCGACAAAATCTTTGCCAGCGAGCGCGTCCAAATGCTTGGCCGCAGTAATACGGGAGACGTTCAAATCCTTTTCTACGAACTCGATTTTTGTATAAGGATAGCGAAATAGATTGTTTAGTATTTCCTGGCTATAAATTTTAGGCAGCTCATTTCGCAGGCGGTGTTTGGTAGTTTGCATCAGCTCGCGCAGATTCTTAATCAACTTGATTTCGCTTTTGGCGGTAATCGCTACACCTTTAACGACATACACACACCAATCTACCCATGTGTGGGTTTCCCGCGTGGATTGCAGCAATTGGTAATACTGGTTCTTGGTGGAAATAATATAGCGGCTTAGGTACAGCACAGGCAGATCCAGCAAACCTTCGCGCTGCAGAATCAGCAGATTCAATATCCGGCCCGTGCGCCCATTCCCATCGTAAAACGGATGAATGCTTTCAAATTGGTGATGGGCAATCGCCATGCGCAGCAATGGGTCGAGACCATCATCCGCGTGGACAAAATCCACCAACGCCGCCATGAGTTTTTCTATCACCACGGCATCTTGGGGCGGCTCATATACGGTTATCCCCGTGAATTGATTTTTGAGTACGGTGCCCGGTACTTTTCTAAAGCCCGCATTGTTCTGTTCAATTTGTTCCTGCACACGCAAGATCGTACTCACGCGAATCAAGCCAGATTCAAGTACATCCTTCAACCCTACCCGGAGCCCAGCCATGTAGTTTTGTACCTCTTTTGCCGCTGGTGAGGCCGAACTGCTTTGCTCGTACATATAGAGCTCATCATGGGTCGTGATAATGTTTTCTATTTCAGAGCTGTCTTTTGCCTCCTGAATCGCTAGCGTATCGATCAATAT
>JALYOK010000500.1 GCA_030856925.1 Pseudomonadota bacterium | reverse complement strand
GTAAGTATTCGGCACGCCGGCAGCCAGCGCGAAGTCATCCATGGTGTTGTTGAGCAGCACGCCGGTGTTGCCGGCAATCACACCGGAACCAAACGGCGTATTGATCGAGAGCGTCGCTGCGACCCGGTTGCCGGAACGGTCGATGATCGAAAAATGAGTCGTGCTCACGCCCTCGGTGCTTTTCACTTCCGTCTGTTCCAAGCTCGCGCTTGGCGTAGCTTCGTTGGGATCGATCGTCAGAGCCCGGCGGGCGGCGTAATTTTTGTCGAGCAACTGTTCAATAGGCGGCTTGCTGAAATCCGGATCGCCGAGATAGCGCGCGCGGTCGTGAAAGGCGCGCCGCATGGCCTCGGCGATGTAGTGGATGCGCGTTTTAGGATCCGCGGCGGCATAGGGCGTGTATTCGAGGATATTGAGGCTCTGCGCCAAGGTCAATCCGCCCGATGACGGCAATGACGCGCTGGTGATCGTTGCATTCCGAAACGTGAACTTCACGGGCTTACGCTCGATTACGCGGTAGCTCTTTAAATCGGCCATCTGCCACACGCCGCCCGCGGCATTGGCGCCGTCTACCAATTGCCGCGCCAACGGGCCCTGGTAAAAACCGGCTGCTCCTTTTCGGGCGAGGGTTTCCAGAGTGGCGGCGAGATCCGGTTGGCGCACGGAAAATTCCTCATTGGGCGCCACGCCGCTATCGAGAAAGAGTTTCGCCGCCGGGGTCGCAGTTTGCAACATTTCCAGCCGCATTTGCGTCATCTGACGGTAGCGTTGATCGACGCGGAAGCCTGCTCGCGCGATGCGAATTGCTGGCGCGAGAGATTTTTGCAACTTGAGCTTGCCGTATTTTTTTGCGAGGTGGTCGAGGCCCGCCGGCAAACCCGGAATCGCTGCAGCCAGGCCGCCGTATAGAGACATCGAGGGATTCGGCTGACCATCGACGCCCAGAAACATCGCTTCGGTAATATTTCCCGGCGCGGTTTCCCGAGCGTCGACCATGGTTTCAAATCCGTCGCGGGAGCGGTGCAGCAGCCAGAACCCGCCGCCGCCCATTCCCGATGCGTAGGGCTCAACCACCGCAAGCGCGGCGCTGACAGCTACCGCGGCGTCAAAGGCGTTTCCTCCTTGCGCTAAGATATCGTAACCCACTCGGGTGGCAAGCGGATGTGCACTGGCCACGGCGGCAGTGATCGGCGTAACGCGCGCCGATTCGGAACGGGAGAATGCCGCCGAACTATCGACGAACAGCCAGCCTACTACAACTAAGAGTCTGATAGAGTTATGCATATTTTGATTGTTTTAAGTTAGGGGTCTGAAGCAGGCGCCGCCAAGAGGCAATGGCCCGAGGCCACCCGCTAGCAGCGCGGCTGCCAGGCTGCATGCCGCCAACAACCAGCATCCATGCGCTTTGTAGCAAGATTAATTGAAATAATTAAATCTCATGGCTAATCGATTGAGCCGAATATACACGCGAACGGGCGATGACGGAACCACAGGCCTTGCCGACGGATCTCGAATTCCGAAGGACCACGCTCGAGTCGAAGCTATGGGCGACATCGACGAACTCAACAGCGCAATCGGACTGTTGTTGACGGAAGCCATGCCCGATCGGATCCGCGAACGATTAACATCGATTCAGCATCGGCTGTTCGATTTGGGTGGGGAATTGGCGATCCCCGGTCATACCGCCCTCACCGATCATCACGTTAGTCAATTGGAACAATGGCTGGACGAAGACAACGATACGCTGGCAGCGCTCAAGGAATTCATCTTGCCGGGCGGGTCGCGCGCGGCCGCCTTGTGTCACGCAGCGCGGGCCGTCTGCCGGCGCGCCGAACGACAACTGGTTCTGCTGGCGCAAATCGAAACGGTTTCCCGGCCCGGGCGTCACTACCTCAATCGGTTATCGGACCTGCTGTTTGTATTGTGCCGCGTCTTAAATTTACATTATGGCGTTGCGGATGTTTACTGGAAGAGCTCGCGTACATCCGGTTAACGCTGGGATGCGTATATTCTATATAGGACTGTGTAGCCTACTCGACGATGACAACCGCCGATCCTCTCCTTGACTTACTCGCTGCAGCGGCTCGCCGCGACCAGCGGGCCTTCGCGACGCTATACGAGATTAGCTCGGCGCGCTTGTTCGCCGTCGCACTCAAACTTCTTAGGCGCCAGGATTGGGCGGAGGAAGTACTGCAGGAAGCTTTTGTGAGCATTTGGCAACACGCCTCCGATTACAATGCCTCGCTTGCCGCGCCGCTTACGTGGATGACGACCATCGTCCGCAATCGCTGCCTTGATTGGCTTAGGCAGCCACGGCGGGAGATCGCGACCGACGACGAATCGTTGTTCGAATCGATTGCCGATGACGCCCTTGGGCCGCTGGAGCAGTTGGTGCAAAGTTCCGTGACCAAAAGTCTATTCTCCTGTCTGCAACGACTCGAGGCGCGTGAGCGGCAGACCATCGCGCTGGCGTTCCTGCATGGCCTTACCCATTCGCAATTGGCGAATCACCTGAAAGAACCGCTTGGCACGGTGAAGACCTATGTGCGCCGCGGACTCGCGCAGCTCAAGGACTGCTTGCAGTCATGAACTATCGAAATCCTAAATTGCGCGATATGCTGGCCGGCGAATATGCCCTGGGCACGTTGTACGGTCCTGCGCGCCGCCGATTCGAGCGCTTGATGCGGGACGACGCGACGCTGCGCCTGACGGTGGCGGAATGGGCCGAACGGCTCGAGCCGATGTCGCAAGCCGTGGCGCCGGTCAATCCGCCGCGGCGGGTATGGCGCAAGATCGAGCAGCGCATCTTCAAATCGAAGCCGGGAACGAGTCTATTTCAATCGCTTAATTTTTGGCGCGGCGTGGCGATGATCACCAGCAGCGTTGCCTTAGGCTTGCTG
>JALYOK010000118.1 GCA_030856925.1 Pseudomonadota bacterium | reverse complement strand
ATTTTTTCGTCTGGCGAGGCGCGAGGAGGCCGCATAGCGGGCTCTATGCAACGACGAGCAACGAAGTGGCCCGAGGCCAGCCGCCCAGACGGAAAAAGACGCATTTTTATGTTCTGTGAATTATGGCGCACTACACCAGCTCGCCCCGCATATACACGCGCCCACTGCCTAATCGTCTGAAATCAAACAGGCGATCGTCCGCGAATGTAGTTACCCCGCAAAGGCTGCAGAAAATTTTCCACTCAGTCAGAGCGAAGACAGAGCTGCTATTGTTCAAAGGCGCCTAGGTCAAGCAACCGATCTTTTTTCCGCGGGCCTGCTCGCGCTTTCTGCACGTATTCGAAGGCTGGCCACAAATTGGTGTCATTCGCTTTCCCCGGATCAACTCCGGCGTCGATAGCATGAGAACCCGGTTTCAAGCGGTAATCATAGGTTTTCGCGCGTACAAATTCGTCCAGATCGGTAATCAGATTATTTTTCAATTCCCCATCCCCCGCCAACATCTTTCCGCGGCCGGCAAAAATATTATTGAGCACTTTGAGGACACCAATACCTTGTTGGACATGAATGAATTTGCTGCTGGGGTCGGCTTCGTTGACGAAGGTATTATTGACGACGTACAACTCATGAACGGGCTGCTTTAAGCCTTCCGCGCCATAAGACATAAGCGTATTATTTTCGGTATGAGCGCCTTGCTGCATGGCATTGCCAATCACGTAGGAGACACCGCCATTGGGCAGATCCACAACATAACTCGAGGCGCCATCGGCCTCGTCCATGATGCGGTTGTAAAGGATGCGGTTGATAAACGCGCGGCTCTTGAGATTGTGTCCAACCTTGGCGTGATGTAGATAACTGAATTGCACTGTGAGGCTGTGAACCCGGCCGACGTAAAGATTATGCGATTGACCATCACCGGCGCCGTTATGGGCAAACTCACTTTGTTCGATAAGTATGTCGCTGCCTTCGTTCGCGCCCGTCAAAATACCGTTCTCATTATCATGAAAATAGCAGTTTCGAACGGTTAGATTTTTGCCTTCCTGACGTATGCCGGCCCCATTCCGGTCGCTGACTTTGGCGCCTGAAAATTCGATGTTGTCGACCGTCGTGTCATTTCCCTTAATAACCCAGGTTCCTTTACCTTCGGCGTTAGCGCCGTTCGCTCTCATGTGGGGACGACCGTTCACGCCTCGGATTGTAATATTGTTTCGTCGCCAAATTGCCACATCGCGATCGTAGTTACCCGGAAATATATCGACGCTCTGCCCATCCTTTACCACGGCGGCGGCTTCACTCGGTTTAGCGTAGCGCTGTCCTGATCCCACGCACAGATCCGCGCCACAGTTGCTTTGCCGTGTCGCTTGTTTAAATCCTCGCGAGGGCAACTTGTATAGCCAGACATTTTCTTTTGAATCGTTGTAGCCGATAAATAGATCATGATCCGGCACGTATTGCCAGCGGCTATAAACACCGGCGGTTTTGGGATCGCCATTGGTATTCATGGCAAAAGGCGCCGGCCCATTGTCATTTTCGAATTTTTGAATTGCCCAAGCATCGGTATCGAATGCCCAAACGGCCCGACCACCGTTCCAAATGACCATGCGCTTAGAAATCGGATGATAGGCTATGCCGGGGCGTTTACCCCACGCTATGTCGCCGGTAAGTTGAGGAGCTTGGCGCAACCCAGCAACCTTGTCGATGTCGTAGTAACTTATAGCGCCATCCGTTGACGACACTTGGACAAACAAACGTTTTTGGGGATCCAACGAGCCGCCGCTGTATGGTTTAGTACTGTCGCGTTGCGGTGGCCGTTTCCAAGCATCGGCGAGCGGATCATAGAACATGAGGCCACTACCCGTGCCGACAATGACCTTGCCGGTATGTGGATCGAAGTCCGACACCACTTCCAAAACACCCTGCGGCGCTTCCGCCCCACGGTTCCAGGTTTTGCTGTCGCTGCTGTACAAATATGCATGGTGATCGTAGGTGGCGCCATCTTGATAGTAGCTGCCCCCGTACTTGAACATTCGATCTATGTTAGGTAAGTAAACTAGCCCGTCGTAGGTATGACTTGAAATAGGCGCTTCCGAATCGGTGATAACGTACCGGCCGGGCCTTTGCTGCGTCATTGCACTCGGCTCGGTTGCGCGGATCCATTTTTGCGTCGCAAGGCTAAACTCATAAACCTCGTTGCCTCCATAGTCACGGTGCCCGCCTCCACTAACGATCAGCACGTTGCGCTTAGTATCATAGGCGCCGCCGCCCCAGGTGGCCGTGACGGCTC
>JALYOK010000463.1 GCA_030856925.1 Pseudomonadota bacterium | reverse complement strand
GCTCGAGGCCTTCCGCAAAGCCCAGGGCGCCGATGCCGAGAAGCAAGGCGTCAAACTGACGCCGCTCGCGTTCATCACCAAGGCTGCAATCGCCGCGTTGAAGAAATTTCCGGAGTTCAATAGCTCGCTGGATCGTAGCGGTGAGAACCTGATCCTGAAAAATTATTACCATATCGGCTTCGCGGCCGATACACCCAATGGGCTGGTCGTTCCGGTCATCAAGAACGCCGATCAAAAAGGCGTGCTTGCCCTGGCAAAAGAACTCGGCGAACTCTCCGCCATCGCCCGTGAAGGCAAACTCAAACCCACGGACATGCAAGGCGGCACGTTCAGCATCTCCAGCCTAGGCGGCATCGGCGGCGCCAACTTCACGCCCATCATCAACGCGCCGGAAGTCGCCATCCTAGGCGTCGGCCGCTCCGGCATCAAGCCGGTGTGGAACGCCGACAAGCAAATCTTTATCCCACGCCTCATCGTACCGCTGTCGCTGTCCTACGATCACCGCGTCGTCGACGGCGCACTCGGCGCGCGCTTCATCACGTTTCTAAATGGCGCCTTGTCGGATATTCGGCGTTTAGTACTTTAGTGCAGGATTTAGGATTCAGGATTGAGGATTGAGGAAATACCTCGTGTGTTCCAAGTCCGAATTTCTAAATGCTCACGTCTCGCGACCAAATCCTCAATCTTAAATCCTCAATCCTAAAATGCCCAACTCCATCGAAGTAAAAGTCCCCGACATCGGCGATTTCAAAGATATTGAAATTATCGAAGTGCTGGTCAAGCCCGGCGATGCATTGACGGCCGAACAATCGCTGATCGTGTTGGAATCGGACAAGGCCACGATGGAAGTGCCGACCACGGTTGCGGGCGTGGTGAAAGAACTCAAGGTGAAACTGGGTGACAAAGTTTCGCAGGGTTCGTTGATTCTCACCCTCGACGCGGCAGGCCAAGCGGAAACCGCAGCTCCCGTTGCAACCGCGCCAATAGCCGAGCAGGACGCGCCTCTTAAGGAATCGCCTGCGCCGATGGCGGCGGCGCCGAGCGCCAAACCGAGCGCGGATTTCGACGCCGAAGTGGTGGTATTAGGCGCCGGCCCCGGCGGCTACACCGCCGCGTTTCGGGCCGCCGATCTGGGGAAGAAAGTCACGTTGATCGAGCGTTACGAAATCTTGGGCGGCGTGTGTTTAAACGTCGGGTGCATCCCCTCCAAGGCCTTGCTACACACCGCGAAAGTCATCGCCGATGCGGCGGATGCGAGCCACCATGGCGTCACCTTCGGCGCGCCGAAAATCGACTTACCGGAAGTGCGTAAGTTCAAGAAATCTGTCGTCGGCCGATTGACCAAGGGGCTGACCGGACTAGCTAAGCAACGCAAGGTCACAGTTATCCAAGGCACGGCGAAATTCGCCTCGCCCAAGTCACTGAGCATTGAAACTAAGGATGGCCTGAAGACGCTGTCCTTCGACCACTGCATCATCGCCGCCGGCTCGCAAGCGGTTAAGTTGCCGGGCTTTCCCTGGGACGATCCGCGCTTGATGGATTCCACCGATGCATTGGAACTCGCCGATGTGCCAAAGCGCCTGTTGATCGTCGGCGGCGGAATTATCGGGTTAGAAATGGCGACGGTGTACGAGGCGCTCGGCGCAAAAGTCAGCGTCGTCGAATTGATGAGCCAACTGATTCCCGGCGCCGATCCCGACATCGTTAAACCCCTGGCACGACGCATAGAGAAGCGTTACGAGAAGATTTATCTCAATACGAAAGTCACGAAAATCGAAGCCGCAAAGGAAGGTCTCAAAGCCCATTTCGAAGGCTCCCAAGCGCCGGAACCGCAAGTTTACGATCGCATCTTAGTCGCCGTAGGCCGTCGCCCGAACGGCAAAGCGATTGGGGCGGAAGCCGCGGGCATCACGGTAAACGAGCGCGGCTTCATCCCGGTCGACAAACAGCAGCGCACCAACGTTCCAGGTATCTACGCCATCGGCGACATCGTCGGCGAGCCGATGCTGGCCCACAAAGCCACCCACGAAGCCAAGGTCGCCGCGGAAGTTATCGCCGGTCACAAAGCCGCATTCGACGCTAAAACCATTCCGAACGTCGCCTACACCGACCCGGAAATCGCCTGGATGGGCATGATGGAATCCGACGCAAAAGCCGCCGGAATCGAATACGACAAAGCTGTTTTCCCCTGGGCCGCCAGCGGCCGCGCACTCGGCGCCGCGCGCGACGAAGGCATTACCAAAGTCCTGTTCGACAAGAAAACCCGGCGCATCATCGGCGCCGGCATCGTCGGCGTGAATGCTGGCGAGCTAATCGCAGAAGCGGTGCTCGCGCTGGAAATGGGCGCGGACGCGGAGGACATCGGCCTTAGCATCCATGCTCACCCGACCCTGTCGGAAACCTTCGCCATGGCCGCGGAGATGGCCGAGGGCACGATCACCGATCTCTACGTGCCGAAGAAATAACAATCGCTTGCCGTTAGCCGGGGCGAGGTAGGCTTTTAAAGGAGCAACGCCTCGAACCAATTCCAGCTTGCCTGGTGGAAAGGCACTGCCTGTGAGGCAATGGCCCGAGGCGACCCCGTATCCATGCACCTCCGGCGCGATGCCTATTGGGATGGCAACTCTACGTTATGTGTTCTGAATAATTAACGAAATTGTCGAGGCAGGCGAAGCAGGCGTAGCGTGCGCACCGCGCACCCGGACTCCTTCCGTTGTATTTGCGCTAACCGCTCCAGGATCGGCGCTCCGATCCGGAACCGCTTGGTTCGAATCACGATGGTTTTTTCTACCGCTTCATAAGACAGGACTGCCCACACTCGTTGACGCCACTACACGGCGTATATACAATAC
>JALYOK010000452.1 GCA_030856925.1 Pseudomonadota bacterium | reverse complement strand
TGGTTGACGGCGCCGCGCACTTGAGCATCTGTGACCAACACGCCGAACGCGAACTCGCCGCATTGCCGCAGGCGGAGCAGCATCATCGCGCAGTGACCGAAATGCTCACCGAGAGCAAGGCAGCGCTCGCTCAATCGGAACAAGCCAAGAGTTTGGCGGAGACCAATCGCGCTCATTGCCATCGCATTTTGCAACAGTTGCAAACTCGCCGCGAACATCTAAGCGAAGAACAGGGCGGCTTGCTGATGCCGGATGCCGCGGCGTTGACAGCGCTGGTGGCAGCCCTTGCCGCCCTTGGTGAAGAGGTGAGCGGCCTGCAAAAGAGCCTAGCCGAACAACAAGCGTTGACGCCCCGCTCCGAGCAGGTATTGCTGCAAGCCAGTCAGGACGCGGAGGATAGCCAGGGCGCCGTTACGCGAATCGACGCACAAATCCAAGTGCTGGAAAAATTACAGTTGCAACAGCATCGCGACGAAAAAGTGCAGCAGTTTCTTACTGCCCACGGCTTGCAAAGTCAGGCTAAGTTGTGGGAATTAGTGCAAGTCGAGCCCGGATGGGACGACGCGTTCGAAAGCGTACTGGGCATGCGCCTCAATGGCATCAAGATAAACGACATGGATGGCGCGTGGCGCCTCGATCCGCCGCCACCGCCGGGTGTGACCTTATTTGACGCGATCACCCATGCCGCTCCCGCCATCCGGGACATCGTTCCTTGGACGCCGCTGTCGCAACGCATCGTCCGCGCCGAACCTGAAGTCGCCGGTGTATTGGCCGATTGGCTCGAACGGGTATACGTCGTCGATTCGTGGCAGGAAGCGTTGGCGCTGCGCCATAGCCTGCCTGGGGGCGCGGTGGTCGTGAGCCGCGAAGGTCACTTGATGTCCCGGCACACGATGAGTTTTTTCGCACCCCAAGCCGAGATGCATGGTTTGATCGCCCGTGCTCGCGAGATCGTCGGCCTCAAAGCGGAACTCAGCAAGTTCCAGCAAACCTTGATTGAAAAACGCGAGCTCCTCGCCGCCGCCGAAGGTGAGCATCGGCATAATCGCGAGCAGATCGCAATGCTGCAATCGCAGTTGAGCGAACGCCAGGCGGCGCAGCACGCCAAAGAACTTGAACGGTTGTTTTTAAGCCAGCAGTCGGAGCGGGTAGGCCATCGGCGCGATCAGATCGAACGGGAATTAAGCGAGATAGCCGCGCAAGCAAGGCAGGAAACGCTGTCGCGCGATGAAAGCGTACGACAGTCGGAACAGCATGAGGTCCATTTGCAGGCTCATCGCCTCAGCGTCGAGAGCCGCACCGCGGCGCTACTCGCAGCGTCGGCGGAACTGAACGAGCGCCGCTCCGCTGCCCAGGCGGCGGAACGGGCCGTTCAAGAGGCGCGATTTTTCGAACGCTCCTGCCGCCAGAAATTGCAGGTGCTCGAAACGTCAGCCCAGACCCTCGGGCGCCGCATAGACGAGCTCAGTCAGAACCGCAACGCGATCGAATCGGAGCTCGCCGGCTTGGTCGATGAATCTTTGTTGACCGCCTTGCGGGGCGCGCTCGAATTGCGTAATGGCCGCGAGAGCGAATTGACCTCGCGGCGTGAGTCGTTGGAAAGCGTCAGCCAAAGTTTGACCGCCATTGACCGCGAACGCTTGACCGCCGAACAGAAAATTTCGCCGCTTAAAGATAAGATCAGCGACGTGCGCTTGAAGGAACAGGAAGCGCGCTTGAGCGAGGAAAATGCCGCCGAGCAATTGCTCGCCCATGGCGGTGTCGAGGCGGAATTGTTGCCGTTGATGGAAAAACGCATGCGTTCCGGCGCGCTGAGCGGCGAAATTACTCGCCTCAACATCGAGATCGAGGCGCTCGGCGCAGTGAACTTGGCGGCGCTGTCGGAACTTGAAACAGCGCAGCAGCGTAAAGATCATTTGGACAGTCAGTCGCAGGACCTGAACGAAGCGGTCGAAACCCTGGAGACGGCGATTCATCGCATCGATCGCGAGACCCGCGAACGGTTGCAAGGCACCTTCGATCAAGTGAACGAAAATTTCTCGACGCTATTTCCTTTGTTGTTCGGCGGCGGCACGGCACGCATTGAACTGACGGGCGTAGAGATTTTGGACGCCGGGCTGACGGTGATCGCCCAACCGCCGGGAAAGAAAACCAGTTCTATTCATTTGCTGTCCGGCGGCGAGAAGGCGCTAACGGCCGTGGCGCTGGTGTTCGCGTTGTTCCGCTTGAACCCCGCACCGTTTTGTTTGCTCGACGAGGTGGACGCGCCTTTGGACGAGACCAACACGGAACGCTTCTGCGAGCTGGTGAAAAAAATGTCGGAAGACACGCAGTTTTTATTCATCAGCCACAACAAAATCACCATGGAACTGGCCAATCAACTGATCGGCATCACCATGCAAGAATCGGGTGTGTCGCGCGTGGTGGACGTCGATATCGAACAAGCGATGCGCATTACCGAGGAAGCCGTCGCTTAATAGGACAACATAAAAAAGATGGGCGATCTCACCTCTAGCTTAGTAGTGCTCGGCGCGATCGTAGTAGCCGGCGTGTACGCATTCAATCGTATTCAGGAACGCAAATACCGGCGTGAGGCGGAACACGCTTTTCGCCAGCCCGAGCAGGACGCGCTGTTGGACGAGCCGACCGTCACCCGCGTGAAGCAGCGTAGCCAGTCGGACGCCGAAGCGCCGACGTCAGCGCCGATTGTAAAATCCAACGAGCCTACGTTAGGCCTGGATCCGGTCGCTTCGCCTGCATCGAGCTTCAAGCCCGGCGAGTTGATTGATTTTGTTGCGCACCTCCGAGGCGACGAATTACGCACCGGGAAAGTTTTGAAGGATACGGTCGCTCGTTTTCGTTACACCGGCAAGCCGGTGCGCTGGCTTGGGCGCGCGCACGCTGCCGGCGAATGGGTCGACGTGGTCGGGCCGGAGCAGAACTTCGGTGAATTCAAAGCTGCGCTTCAACTCGCTAATCGTAGTGGGCCGGCGTCGGAATTGGATATCGCCGGATTCGTCGGAATGGTTAAGAACGTCGCGGCAGAACTCAAATATCAAGCGGCGTTGCCGGATGAGCGCACCGCTATGCAACGGGCGGAACAACTCGACCAGTTTTGCGCCGAAGTCGATGTATTGATTGGCGTCAACGTCATCAGCACCGACGGTGGTTCATTTCCCGTCACCAAGATACGCGCGCTGGTGGAAGCCGACGGCATGTCGCTGGAGCCGGATGGCGCATTTCGCATGCGCAACGGGAATGTGACCGAGCTATTCTCGATGGTGAATCAAGAAAAGCGTGCGTTCCTATCGGGTGAGACCAAGCAAATGTCCACCACCGGTGTGACGTTTTTGCTCGATGTGCCTCGCACCGCGCATGGCTCCGCCGTGTTCGACCGAATGGCCGCTGCCGCGCGGCGCTTGTCCGGCGCATTGCAGGCGCGGGTGGTCGACGACAATCGAGTTCCGCTCACCGAAACAGAGTTAAAACGCATCCGCTCGCAGTTGGAGGAGATTTATGCGCGCATGGCGCGTGAAGGCATCATGGCAGGCAGCCCCGATGCCTTGCGTCTTTTTTCTGAATGACGGTTCCCACGAGCAGCAAGCAGCGCGCCGACGCGCTGCGGAACGACCTCAATCAACACAGTTATGCGTACTACGTTCTCGATCATCCCACGATACCGGACGTCGAGTACGACCGGCTGTTTCGCGAACTACAGGCGCTAGAAAAGAAATACCCGGAACTTATCGTATCCGATTCGCCCACCCAACGCGTGGGCGACGCGCCGCTGACGGCGTTCGCTCCCGCTCGGCATCGATTGCCGATGCTGTCGCTCAACAATGCATTTAGCGACGATGATATTCTAGCGTTCGATAAACGAGTGCGAGATACGCTCGATGTCGGAGAACTCGATTATTTCTGCGAACTCAAGTTTGATGGACTGGCCGTGAATCTTACCTACGAACGCGGCGTTTTTGTCTGCGGCGCCACGCGCGGCGATGGCGCGACCGGCGAAGACGTCACGGCAAATCTGCGCACCATTAACACAATTCCGTTGCGATTGTCTGAGCCTGCGGCGCCGGAGTTGCTGGAAGTTCGCGGCGAGGTCATTATGTTCAAGAAAGACTTCGCGGAAATGAATCGCCGCCAGCGCGACGCGGGCGAGAAAGAATTCGTAAATCCGCGCAACGCGGCCGCGGGCGCGCTGCGGCAACTGGATCCGCGCATCACAGCGCAACGGCGATTGCGTTTTTTCGCCTATGGTATCGGCGAGTGGGTCGGTGGATTTTCGGCCGCGAGCCACGATAAGTTGCTGAAAAGATTGGCCGCCTTCGCATTGCCGGTGAATGACCGGGGTCGGGTGTGCCGCGGCGCCGAAGGCGCGCTCACTTTTTACCGCGAGATCGGCGGGTTGCGTGCGACTTTGCCCTACCAAATCGACGGCGTTGTCTACAAGGTCAATCGTTACGATTATCAGAATCAACTTGGGTTTGTGTCCCGTGCGCCGCGTTTCGCGATTGCTCACAAGTTCCGGGCCGAAGAAGCGCTGACGCAAGTGCTGGGCATCGATGTGCAAGTGGGACGCACCGGGGCGTTGACGCCGGTGGCGCGCTTAAAGCCGGTATTCGTCGGCGGCGTCACGGTGACCAACGCAACCCTTCATAACGAAGACGAAGTACGGCGCAAAGACGTCCGCATCGGCGATACGGTCACGGTGCGGCGGGCGGGTGATGTAATTCCGGAAGTGGTCGGCGTGGCGCCGGAACGGCGGCCCGACAACGCCCGCGAGTTCGTCATGCCGTCCAAGTGCCCGATCTGCGCGTCCCACGTGGTGCGCGCCGAGGGCGAGGCGGTGAGCCGATGCACTGGTGGCTTGGTGTGTTCCGCTCAGCGCAAGCAGGCGATCCTGCATTTTGCGTCACGCCGCGCCATGGACATCGCGGGCCTCGGTGAGAAAATCGTCGATCAGTTGGTGGATAGTGGCCATATTCATTCTCCGGCCGACATCTATGCCTTGTCGGCGACGCAGCTTGCGGCGCTTGAGCGCATGGGCGAAAAATCCGCCACGAACCTGATCGCCGGTATTGAGAAGAGCAAGCAAACCACTTTGCGGCGATTCATCTACGCGCTTGGCATACGTAACGTCGGCGAGGCCACCGCGGGTGATCTGGCGCGCCACTTCGGCGGCCTGCGAGCCTTGCTGGATGCGGATCTTGAGGCATTGCAGCAGGCCCCTGACGTGGGCCCCGTGGTCGCTCAGGCGATTATCGATTTCCTCGCGGAGCCGCATAATCTGGCGGTGATCGAAGCGCTGCGCCGTCATGGTGTAGCCTGGAAAGAGTCAGATCCTCTCGATCGCACGCCCGCGCCTTCGAGTAAAATAACGGGCGCAACGTTCGTTTTGACCGGCACGTTGCCGAATCTATCGCGCGATCAGGCGAAAGCGCGCATCGAAGCGGGGGGTGGCACGGTCGCCGGCAGCGTGTCGAAAAAGACCACTTATGTCGTGGTAGGCGAGGACGCCGGGAGTAAGCTCTCGGATGCCAACGAACTGAATATTCCATTATTGGACGAAGCCGGGTTGTTAGCCTGGCTTCAAGAAAACGAAAGGACAGACGCTTGACCAAGATTCGAAAAGCCGTATTTCCGGTCGCGGGCCTCGGCACGCGGTTCTTGCCCGTGACCAAATCCTCGCCGAAGGAAATGTTGCCCGTGGTCGATAAACCTTTAATTCAATACGCCGTCGAGGAGGCCGCCGCCGCCGGTATCAGCGAAATGATTTTCATCACGGGCCGCGGCAAGCGGTCCATCGAAGACCACTTCGATAAAGCCTACGAATTGGAGGCGGAACTCGCCGCCCACGGCAAGGACCGTTTGCTCGAAGAGGTGCGCAATCTGCTCCCGCGCGGTATTCATTATTCTTACGTGCGCCAGGTCGACGCCTTGGGACTGGGCCACGCCGTGCTGTGCGCTTTACCACTGGTGAATGACGAGCCCTTTGCCGTGGTGTTGGCGGACGACTTGATCGACGCGGAGATTCCGGTGTTGAAGCAAATGGTTGATCTCTTCGACGGCCATTCGATTTTGGGACTTCAGCGTGTCGGGCCGGAAGAAACCAGCCAGTACGGAATTGTCAAGGCCGCAGACGCGGTGGGACGCCAGTGCCAGCTCATGGGCATTGTTGAGAAGCCGATGCCGAGCGCTGCCCCGTCAAACCTTGGGGTAGTCGGGCGGTACGTACTGACACCGCGAATTTTTCATCATCTTCAGACAGTTGCACCGGGCAGCGGCGGGGAAATTCAGCTGACCGACGGCATTGCCAGTCTACTGAAGGAAGAACGCGTAATCGGTTACGAGTTCGAGGGCCGGCGTTATGATTGCGGCTCCAAACTCGGCTATCTGAAGGCGAGTGTGGCCTATGGGCTCAAACATGCCGAGGTCGCCGGCGACTTCGCCGCTTACCTGCGCGGGATCGATCCGCGCTGAGCTCCATGCTGTCCTCCGCCGACGCCTGGAAAATACTAAAGGAAGCCGAGCAAATCTACGGGCCTAAAGACGTGGTGCGCGCAATCGAAACCCTCGCCAAGGCGATTACCGACACGGTGCAAGACGATTATCCCTTGGTGCTGAGCGTAATGGGCGGCGCCGTGGTGTTTTCGGGCCAGTTGCTGCCGTTGTTAAGATTTCCTTTGGAGTTCGACGCCATCCATGTGACGCGCTATGGCGGAAGCACCCAGGGAGGTGAACTCGCGTGGCGTGTTTTGCCCAAGGAAAGCGTGATGGATCGGACCGTGCTGGTGCTGGACGATATCCTCGACGAGGGTCATACGCTCGCCGCGATTCGCGACAAGATGCTCGCGCTTGGCGCAAAGTGTTTCTTGAGCGCAGTTATGGTCGACAAAGTCATCGGCCGCGACAAGCCCATCCAAGCGGACTTTGTCGGCCTCTCGGTTCCCAATCGCTACGTGTTCGGCTACGGCATGGATGTTCACGGCGCATGGCGAAATTTGCCGGCGATTTACGCGCTCAAGAGCAGTGAAGGGTGAAAAGTGAAACGTGAAAATCCAAATTGGTTAGGTTTTACTCTTCACCTTTCACCCTTCGCTATTCACGAAAAATCATGCTGGCAATAATCGGCGGCAGCGGGCTTACTAACCTTGCCAATCTGGAAATCACCCATCGGCAGGTGATACGAACGCCATACGGTGAACCGTCTGGGCCACTGACCTTCGGTCGGATACGTTCGCGGGAAATCATTTTCCTGGCGCGCCACGGTTACGGCCATACCATCGCGCCCCACGAGGTGAACTATCGCGCCAATCTGTGGGCGCTCCAATCGCAAGGCGTGGAAGACGTCGTCGCGGTCAATTCCGTCGGCGGCATCCACGCCGACTTGGGGCCGGGCGTGATTGGGCTGCCGGATCAAATTCTCGACTATACCCACGGCCGCAAACACACTTATTTCGAAGGCAGCGACCGGCCAGTCACGCATGTGGATTTTACCCTTCCCTATTGTGAATCGCTGCGGCGGCGCTGCGTCGCATCCGCGCAACGCGCCGACGTGCCCATTGTCGACGGCGGTATTTACGCAGCGGTGCAAGGTCCACGGTTGGAGACCAAGGCGGAGATCGATCGCCTCGAGCGTGACGGCGCCACTATGGTCGGCATGACGGGCATGCCGGAGGCGGGACTGGCGCGGGAACTCGCGCTCTGTTACGCCGCCGTAACGGTGGTGGCAAATCACGCGGCAGGCCGGGGCGAAAGCAGCCAAGCCATCGAACTTGCCGCAATATATCAAGTGCTGGAGCAGGGTATGGCGAAGGTCCGCCTTATTTTAGAGGCCCTCGTCACAGCGTAGGTCAAAAAAATGGCGATCAGAAAAGTGTTGAAAATGGGTGACCCGATGCTGCTGCAGAGGGCAGCGCCGGTCGAGGCATTCGACACCCCCGAATTGCATGAACTGCTGACGGATATGCGCGAGACAATGGAGGCGTTGAACGGCGCGGGCATTGCCGCGCCGCAGATCGGCGTGAGCCAGCAAGTGGTGATTTTCGGCTTCGAGCACAACCCGCGCTACCCGGATGCCGAAGCGGTGCCATTTACGGTATTGATCAATCCCACGCTCGACCCGATCGGCGGCGACATGGAGGACGGCTGGGAAGGGTGTTTGTCGGTGCCGGGGATGCGTGGCATCGTGCCCCGCCACAAACATTTGCGCTACCGTGGTTTCGATGAAAAGGGCGAGCCGATCGATCGCACCGTCAGCGATTTTCATGCGCGAGTGGTGCAGCATGAGTGCGATCATCTGATCGGAACGCTCTATCCCATGCGAATTCAGGACTTTCGAAATTTCGGCTTTGTTGATACGCTATTTCCCGGACAAGACGTTCCGGACGATTAAAGGGTAGTCGAAAAACTCAGACGGCCGCGGCAGTAGTTTTTCTTAGATACGGAGTTTGGTCATGGCAGAACCTCAAGCATTGCCGATAACACAAGATTCGCCAACGCTTTTGCGCATCACCCATGTGGTCTACGGCCTTCTCGGCCTGGGTTTGTTGCTGGGCTGGTTTCCTGCCGTCATCGGCGTGATTTTGAACTACGTCAAGCAGGAAGACGTGCAAGGCAGTTGGCTTGAATCCCATTTCCGCTGGCAGATACGGACGTTCTGGTGGGGCTTGCTGTGGGCTGTGATCGGCTTCATCACATGGTTGATCTTTATCGGCTGGGTCATATTGATGGCCGACGCCGTTTGGATCCTGTATCGCGTTATCAAGGGCTGGTTGAACTTGAATGACAACAAACCGATGCCGGGGGCCTCGACTCTGTTCAAGACATAAGTTCCATAAATTCAGATCGGCATGCCAAGAGGCGCGTGGATATTGCCTGAAGGCCTAACATGTCCGGACAGGCTCCTAGGGCAAGAGCCGCTGGTATT
>JALYOK010000453.1 GCA_030856925.1 Pseudomonadota bacterium | reverse complement strand
TGCTGACCGTAGTCACCGCGGCGATGTTGCTGCTGCACCCGGAATATTTCAGTTGGAGCAGCGTTAGTAAAGGCCTGGCGTTCGACGTGCCGGACAAGGGCTTCTTCACCGCGATCGCGGTGTTCGGCATTACCGGCGTCGGCGCAATCGAACTCACCCAGTATCCGTATTGGTGCGTGGAGAAGGGTTACGCCCGCTTCGCCGGCGTCTACGATGGCAGCCCCGCGTGGACTGCGCGGGCGCGCGGCTGGATTCGCGTCATGCATGCGGACATCCTGGTCGCGATGCTGATTTACACCTTCGCTACCGTGGCCTTTTATCTCCTCGGCGCCGGTGTGCTGAACACCTTGGGGCTGATTCCCGAGTCCAGCAAGATGATCGAAAATTTATCGAAGATGTACACCGAGATGCTCGGCAACACCGGCCTGTATCTGTTTTTCTTCGGCGCCATTGCCGTGCTATACAGCACCATCTTTGCCGCCACCGCCGGCATGTCGCGTCAGTTCGCCGATTTGGTAAGCCTCGCCGGCGTCTATCCGGCTGGGAGTTATCCCCAGCGTCTGAAGTGGCAACGGATAATGGTGGTGGTGTTCAACGCCGGCCCAGTGCTTCTTTATTACGCGGTGAAGCTGCCCGCGCTGATGGTCGTCATCACCGGCGTTTCCATTGCGCTGCTGTTGCCTATTGTGGCGATTTGCACGCTTTATCTGCGCTACAAAAAACTGCCGCAGGAAGTTGCGCCACCGCAATGGGTGTCGGTGCTGCTGTGGATCACCACTATCGTGATTACGGTCGGCATGACGTGGTACGCGCTGAAGCAGTTGCCGATGTTTAAGTAAAGCGATGTAGGGCGGGTGCAACCCGCCGAACAACTTTCGCTTGGGCTGAAACGGAGCCGCGACGCCAACTATCCGTCGGAACGCGTGGCAGCACTTGTAGTTATGCTAGGCTTCTGGTGGCAGCATTTGCCTTCATGCCATCCCGACCACCGAACTAATCCGCCACCGCCTGATAAACGAGCTGCTTGAACAACCGCCGGTAATATTGTCTTGAAGGCCCCGGCGCTTGCGACATGTATACCGCGACGATTTCTTCTTTCGGATCGACCCAAAAGAATGTGCCGCCGTAACCTCCCCACATAAATTCACCGGCGGAGCCGGGGATGGTAGCCATGCCCGCGCCGGTGCGGACCGCGAAACCTAGGCCGAAGGTGTAGCCGGGCGAGCTGAACAATAATTCGCCGGGGGTGACGGGCGCGGCAACGCGGTTGCCGAGGTGATCCGAAGTCATCAGGTTGACCGTGGTGCGGCTCAGGATCCGTGCGCCGTCTAGTTGGCCGCCGTTGGCGAGCATTAATGCGAAGCGAAGGCAGTCGTTGGCGCTGGCTACGCCGCCGGCGCCGCCCGAGTCGTTTTTCGGTTGCGCGGCGACGTCGATCAAGCGGTTGGGCGCGCCGGATGCAGGATCGATTGCAAGGGGCTGGGCGAGTCTCGTGAGTTTATCCGGCGCCAGCCAAAAACCCGAGTCCGCCATTTTCAGCGGGCTGAATAGTCGTGTTTCAAGAAATTCGCCGAGGCGTTTTCCCGACACCGCTTCGACCACGCGGCCGAGCAGATCGGACGCGAGGCTGTAATCCCAGAGGGCGCCGGGCTGATGGATGAGAGGAATTTTTGACAGGCGTTCCACTTGTTCCGCAGGTGACATGTCGCGGGAATCGAATTCGCGCATGTTTGGGAGATACAAACCGGCCTTGACGTGCGCTTCTTTCACCGGCGCGTTGACCGTCAGTTCGCCGTAAGCCAGGCCCGCCGTGTGACGCAGCAAATCATAAACCGTCATTTCTCGATCGGCGGCGACTGTCGAGTAGGTGATCTTGGCGAACTCGGCATCGGCTTTGGCGACGCTCACTTGCATGCCTTTCATCAAAGGCAAGTGTTTCGACACCGGATCATTGAGTTGCATTTTTCCGTCTTCCACCAGCATCATCGCGGCGACGGAAACCATGGGCTTGGTCATGGAATAAATGCGAAAGATCGCGTCTTTCGATAGCGGAGTCGACGAGTCTTTGTTCTGAAAACCGACGCTCTCGCTGTAGACCAAACGATTCTTGCGCACGATCATCATCACCGCGCCGGGCAGCTTGCCTTGTTCGACTTCTTGTTTGAACACCCGTGTGATTTTTGCCAGACGCTCAGCGGAAAAACCCGCTTGCTCCGGCGTTGCGGTCGGAAGGTTTTGCGCGGCGGCGGCGTACGCGACAAGCGCGGCGGCGAAAAGGAAACTGCGGTTTAGCAATGGGATAAGCAAATTTTATACTCCGGAAGATTGTAGAAACTGTCGACGCTAACTATACGCGAAAGGGGCGAATGCGATTTTTAAAGGGCATTGCCAGCAGCCGCGCCCGGCTTGCCTCGCAGGCATGCATGGCCTGAGAGCCGCACCAGATTTGCGCCGTGGCATGGCGCCTGTAATCGTAATGAAACACGCAGCGGCGAACAGAAAAACCGAAAACCACTGTGGTTGACTAGCCGCTGTACGAGCCCAAACTTTTGCCGCCACATACATACAACGTTTGCCCGGTCATATACCACGCTTCATCGGACGCGAAAAAATGGGCGGCGTAGGCGACTTCCTCAGGCGTGCCGATTTTGGGTGACGGCTGTGCTTTCTTCAATTTGTCCTGCACGTCATCGCGCAGATTTCGAAATAGCGGCGTATCGATCAAGCCCGGCGCGATGCAGTTTGCGGTGATGCCGGATTTGCCAAGCTCCAAGGCGAGCACGCGAGTCAAACTGACCACGCCGCCCTTTGCCGCCGAATAGTTCGCCTGCCCCACATTTCCGAGCCATGCCCGGGAGGACACGTTGACGATGCGCCCATACTCCTGCTCGCGCATGTGAGGCACGACCGCTTGCGAGCAAAGGAAATAGGACTTGAGGTTGGTATCGATAACGAGGTCCCAATCTGCTTCCGGCATTTTAGTTATGTAGTTGTCGCGGACGATGCCGACGTTGTTGATCAAGATGTCGATGTGGCCATGTTGATCCAGTACCTGTTGCACCATGGTCTGAACTTCGCTCTTTACGGTGACGTTACAACCGACGGCAATGGCATGACCCTGATTGGCGCGAATCTCGGCCACCGTCTTGTCGGCGTTGTCTTGATTAATGTCGACAACGACCGTCTTCGCACGATTGGCAGCGAGGCGTTTGACGATGGCCTGGCCGATGCCGCTGCCCGAGCCGGTGACGATGGCGATTCTATTTTTTACATTCATCCTTCTCTACTCCAATTAAAAACATTGGTTAGGCGTCTGTTGTCCCCGCCAAAGTGGGGACCCAGTGGCTTAAACGAACGACACTGGATTCCCGCCTGCGCGGGAATGACGTATTGGAAAATTAACCATCCGTCGTTCTCGGAAGCGCCTCATATCACGTTTTTCCTACTTAACTTTTCGATATCGTCTGAGCCCATCCCCAATAACTCCCGCAAGACATATTCATTGTGTTGCCCTAACGTCGGCGGCGCCGCATGATACTCAATCGGCGTCTCGGAGAATCGCATTGGGTTCGCCACCTGCGGCACGCTTCCCGCCAGCGGATGGGGAATTTCGAGTTGGACTCCACGCGCTTTCACTTGCGGATTCTCGAATACTTGAGCGATAGTGTTGATCGGCCCACAAGGAATACCCGCCGCTTCCAGCGCATCGACCCACTCGTCGCGGGTGCGTAGCTTTATCGGCGGTTCGAGCAGCGTAATCAACGCGGCGCGATTGCGAATGCGGTTGCTGTTCGTGGCGAATCGCTCGTCGCGGCCGAGGGTGGAAGCGCCGAGCACTTCGCAGAATTTGCGAAATTGGCCGTCGTTCCCGACGGCGACGATAATGTGGCCGTCGCTACAGGCGAACACCTGATAAGGCACGACATTGGGATGGGCGTTGCCCCAGCGCTTCGGCGCTTGACCAGAGGTCAGGTAATTCATATTCATATTGGCGAGCATGGCCACCGACACGTCGAGCAAAGCCATGTCGATATATTGGCCGGCGCCGGAACGCTCGCGGTGGGCCAACGCCGCCAGGATGGCAATGGTCGAATACATGCCGGTCATCAGATCGGTCACGGCAACGCCCACTTTTTGCGGCCCGCCGCCTGCCGCATCATCTCGCTCGCCGGTGATGCTCATCAAACCGCCGAGGCCTTGAATGATGAAGTCGTAGCCCGGACGATGGCTCCAGGGGCCGGTTTGGCCGAAGCCTGTGATTGAGCAATAGACAAGTTTGTGATTGATCGCGGCGAGATCGTCATAGCCTAAGCCATATTTTTTGAGCTGACCGACCTTGAAGTTCTCCAATACGACGTCGCTTTTCGCGGCGAGTTTGCGCACGATGTCCTGGCCCTCTTTTGTGGCGATATCGAGGGTCAAGGATTTTTTGCCGCGATTGCAGCTTAAGTAATAGCCGGCCTCGGTGGTGTCGTTGCCGTCGATGTCTTTGAGAAAGGGCGGACCCCAGGCGCGGGTTTCATCGCCGGTCCCTGGCCGCTCGATCTTGATCACTTCGGCGCCAAGGTCGGCGAGATGTTGGCTGCACCAGGGGCCGGCGAGGACGCGGCTGAGATCGAGAACCCGAAGGTGGGACAGGCTGCTAGGCATATTGAGAGAATCGAAAAAGCTCGAGTGTAGTCGATGAAAAATGCAAACTCAATTGAGG
>JALYOK010000410.1 GCA_030856925.1 Pseudomonadota bacterium | reverse complement strand
CGCCGTCATTTCCTGACCAGTGCCGTCGCGGTTGCAGCAACGGCTGCCACCGTGCTTGGATCCACCGGCGCGGCCGCCCAGCAATCCGAGAATAGCTCTGGGTCGGCAAAAATCATATTCGTTCTCTTCAAACGAGGAGATCTTACCCACGAAGAGAGCGTAGCGGAATGGATTGGACCGCTGCATACCGGCATCGTAAGAAAAGTGCCAGGCCTTCGCAGATGGGTTCAGAACCATCCCTCGATGCCTCCCACCGGCATGGCAGACGGCATAGGAGAGCTTTGGTTCGATAGTGCCGACGCGATGGCGCGAGCCATGAAATCGCCCGAAATGGCCGCGGCCGGGGAGGACGCCAAGCGATTTCTGGATATGGAAAAGACCTACGCCCTTGTCGTCTCCGAGAAGACCATCATTGCATAGGCTCCGTCCTGAACCCAGAGTGGAGCCGGGTCCGGGGAGCCACCGGGCACTCGCTCCGCTCTCTCGGCTCGCCTATGGGTTCGCTGTGACTACGCAAACTGCTCGGGACGAATCTGCGAGCCCACCTCGATGATGACATCTGCCGGGATTCCCGCACGCTTGGCAGCTTCGCGAATCGCTTCTGCGCTAAGTGCTTCATAAAGGCAATAGGTCTTCTTCTTGTCAGCGCTCAAGAAGGAGTAAAGCCAATGCACACCGACCTCCTCGTTGACTCGCTTCACCGCTGCTGCCGCGTCGGCCGTCACTTCCAATTGCTCGGCAAAATTCCGCTCGATCAGAAACATCGTCATCCCGGGTCTCCTCAGAAGAAATAACGGCAAGCATACATCAAACGGCGATCGTCAAGACACCGTTAGGTTCAAAATATTGCGTTTAGGCGCAGGAATGACTCACTGCTGAAAGTACGTCGCAATCGCGCTCACCAGTTGTTACGAAGTTCGCGCAGCTTCAGAAAAACAGTTTGCTGGTCCGGCTCTTCAGGTAAATCCGAGAACACCTCGCGCAGCTTCGCGATCACTACGGGATTATTGAGTCGGAAAAACGTATTGATTTGCCATTCAACATCAAGAGTCGAGACGTAGGCGTGATCGAGGTCCTGGCCGCTGAGATTGGCGAGCATCTGCTGCGCAGTCAGATTGTCGGGCTCGCGGTTCAAGGTGAAGCGCAGATTGTTCTCGATGTAGTCGTGGCCTGGGTAAATCAATGTCGCTGATGGCAGCTTGGCGAGCTGCTCGGAAAAAGTCTTGTAAAGCTCCGCTGGATGACCCCCGTTGTGACAATTGCCGGCGCCCGCATTGAACAGCGTGTCGCCGCAAAACAGCGCCGGCTGGTCGGTGTGCGAAAGCAAGCAGACGTGACTCATGGTGTGTCCAGGTGTATCCAGCACTTCGAGCTCCACGCTCCTGCCTACTTTGATGACATCGCCCGCCGCCAACCCGCGTGCCATATCGGGGATCTTGTCCTTCGCATTCTTGTGCGCCAGTATTTTGGCGCCGGTCTTCGCAACCATGGCCGCGTTGCCGCCCGTATGGTCGCGATGTTCGTGCGTGTTCAAGATTTGGGTAATACTCCAGCCCGCGTGCTGGGCGGCCTGCAGGCACTTCTCATGGTCTAAAGGGTCGACCGCAAGAGCTGCGCCGGTTTCTTTACAGGCGATCAAGTAGTTGAAGTTGCGGTAGGCGTTGCCAGTCCAAATTTGCTTGACGATCACGGCACCATCTCCAGTCGGTGAGTATTCGACCAATCATAGCGCGAATGATGCCGTGTTCAACATTTGTGGGAAAACGTAACTAGGCCCTGAGCGAAACCCGAGCTTAGTCTACGGTGATTCCCTCGGCTTCAACCACCTTCGCGAGGGCCGTTTCCAAGAGGGCGCGCGCCGCAGCCGTAGTGGTATGCAGTAACTCATGGATATCAGCATCATGAGGGTACAGGTTTGCGCACTCTGCGCTGTACGTCTCAAACGAAACCAAGCCGTTAACTAGGTCAACAAGGTGATGCGGACATTCGCACTTTACGGGGGTTGCGCTCGAGGCGATCCGGGCAAGCTGCTCGGCGGAGAACCGGCGCGGCGGTACAACCTCAGCGCGGGCCGTCACCTCCCCAAGAGAATGAACCGGCGCGCCACGAGCGCTCGCGCAAGCACGCTCAATCTCGGGTAGGCTAACCGGGGCTTGCATACATAACACGCCCGCGCGCTCGAGTTCCTTAACTGTTTGCCGTGCGCCGAAGCCGAAAATGACGACTGCGTGACGCACCCCCGTTACGGCCAAGTGCCGCCAGACGTGGGCAAGTGTCTCGGGCTGCAGCGTTAAGTATTCGACCACCAGCACTTCGGGCGCCAGCGCCTTGGCCTTGTCGTCCAACTCGGCGGCGCTGCTAAATACGCCACAAATCTCAATCCCCGTAAATTGACCCGTGTACTCCGCGAGGCGAATCGCCAGGAATTCTCCTAACACAACTACGCGACTTGGTTTCGTGGTTCCCGATGCGTGCTTCGAGACCTTTTCCGCTGACATGTTAAGCCGTAAGCGCAATTCATCGGTCGACAGTTGGGCTACGGTGCTGACCGGATGTCCGCCATCAACCAAGGCTTTCACCAATGCGAGCCGGTCAACGTCACTTTGCGAGTACATGCGTACGTCTCTCGCACCCCTACGAATCGGGCTCGCGATTTTGTAACGGCGCTCCCAAATGCGCAGCGTTCCAGGATTGATTCCGGTAAGCCTGGAAAACACCCCAATTGTGAAAAGAGCTTGTTTGTCGTCGTTGGGCATTATCGTAGGCATCAGTTATAAATCCTTTTGTTGAGCCATGAACCATTGTAGAAATCATTGTCTTACAACAAATATATGTCAAGCAGTATACACGGAAATCCAACTGAAGTCCATGCATCACGCCATGGAACTCAGGTACACGGCCTGGTAAATTGGTGTATATCAATGATAATTAAACAAATAGTTAAAAGAAAGACGAGTGTCAGCCGGTCTTCAAAAAAGGAAATTCGAGAGATGGTTACGAATAAGTTAAGGAATTTTTTAAAAGTATGTATACATGTTGACAATGAAATATTATATATTGTAGTATTACTGTATTGAAACAAATCGTGGTTTCAATCCGAAATGCAAGGTGTTTTTCGGAAGGCTTTTTTATCAATCAGTTGTCTCTTAACTCAAGGATTTAATATGAAGTTATTCAAATTAGTGTCTACGCTTGGAATTGTCGCAACCTCACTTGCAGCTACCGGTACCTTCGCCGCAGGCAAGGATATCGTTGATACCGCGATCTCCGCGGGATCCTTCAAAACTCTCGTCATCGCAGTGCAAAAAGCCGGCTTGGTTGAAACATTGAAAGGCAAGGGCCCATTCACGGTGTTCGCGCCTACCGATGAAGCATTTGCGAAAATTCCGAAGGACCAATTGAACGCCCTACTGGCCGACAAAGCCAAGCTCACGAAAGTGCTGACCTATCATGTGGTCGCCGGAAAAGTGATGGCAGCAGACGTTAAAGCCGGTCCCGCAAAATCGGTGGAAGGAAGCAATCTCACGATCCGC
>JALYOK010000446.1 GCA_030856925.1 Pseudomonadota bacterium | reverse complement strand
CAACAAACGTATGAAGGCATTGCCCATCGGCAAAGGCGAGATTCGGCATGAAGGCCGTCGCATCGCGCTGTTGGCCTTCGGCAGCATGTTGAAGCCGGCGTTGGAAGCGGGGGAGGAACTTAACGCCACCGTGGCCAATATGCGTTTCGTGAAACCGCTCGATGACGAGTTAGTATTGCAGCTCGCCCTGTCCCATGATCTGTTGGTTACGATCGAAGAGAATACCATCCAAGGTGGCGCAGGCAGCGCGGTGGTCGAATCGTTGTTACGTCAGCACGTCACCACCAATGTCATGCAACTTGGCTTGCCCGATCGGTTTATCGATCACGGCGACCCCGTTGCGATGTTGGTGGAATGCGGTCTCGACAAATGTGGCATTATCGCCTCGGTATCCGAGCGGTTCCGCTTGTTGAACTCATACGTAACACCCTTGCTCAAAGCCTAATTGACCCAACATTAAACGTTTAAAGAAAATTTCTGGATGAATCCATGAACAAACGCGATCCCGAATTTACGATTCCCGATGTACAAAGTACGCCTGATACTCGCCGCATAGCCATCGATCGTGTCGGCATCAAGGCGATTCGCCATCCGGTGAAAGTCGCGGACCGCGAGGGTGGCGTGCAGCATACAATTGCCAATTTTAATATGTATGTGCAATTGCCGCAGCACTTCAAGGGCACCCACATGTCTCGCTTCGTCGAGATCCTAAACGGTCGCGAACGTGAGATATCGGTCGAGTCGTTCGGCGGCATGCTGGAAGATATGGTCAAGCGCCTTGAGGCGGAGGTTGGCCACGTCGAAATGAATTTTCCCTATTTCATCGACAAAGCCGCACCGATTTCAGGCGTGAGGTCGCTGCTCGATTATGACGTCACTTTCACCGGCGAAATTAAGCACGGCAGGAACGAATTTTCCATGAAGGTGGTGATACCGGTCACCAGTCTTTGTCCATGCTCAAAAAAGATCTCCGACTATGGCGCGCACAATCAGCGTTCCCACGTGACGATTTCTGCCAAGACCAATCGACATGTTTGGATCGAAGAACTGGTGAGGATCGCCGAAGACGAAGCGTCGTGCGAGTTGTACGGCTTGCTGAAGCGGCCGGACGAAAAATACGTCACCGAGCGCGCCTACGATAATCCTAAATTCGTCGAAGATATGGTTCGCGACGTAGCCGCCCGCCTGAACGACGATGACCGTATCGATTGGTATGTCGTTGAATCAGAGAACTTTGAATCGATTCACAACCACTCGGCTTACGCGCTAATCGAGCGCGATAAGCGCGCTGATTCGAGTTCGCATTAAAAGTCGCTCCCGATGGGACCAGTCTAAAGCCTTCGACCTAAGGATCCAACGGGGAACGGCCGGAAGCGAGTAATTGCGTGACTTCCGCCGTGTTGAGGGGTTTGCTGATCAAGTAACCCTGGCATTCGTCACAATGATGGGATTTCAAAAACGCGAGCTGTTCCGCCGTCTCGACCCCTTCGGCGACGAGCCGGAGCTTCAAACCCTTGGCGATCAGGATCATCGCAGTGATCAGCGTGTTGTCGGCGCCGGCTTTAATGTCGGCAACGAAAGATCGATCGATCTTGATGGCGTGTATCGGCAAGCTGCGCAGGTAACTCAGCGAAGAATAACCCATGCCGAAGTCGTCAATGGCGAGCTTGACGCCAAGATCGTTCAGCGCCTTTAGCTTATCCTGCGCGGCCTCGATATCGAGCATCATGGTGCTTTCGGTGATCTCAATTTCCAGCAGATCGGGATCGATATTCATTTCCCGAATCAATTCGCTGAATTTTGCAACGAAGTCGTGTTGTTGTACCTGTTCCGGCGCAAGATTGATCGACAAGCGCTTCGGAGTGAGACCAGATTCCAACCATACCTTTAACTGATTACCCGCTGTGCGTATCACCCATTCCGAGAGGTAAGAAATTATGCCCGCTTCTTGGGCAAGTGGTATGAATTCATCCGGCATGAGCTGGCCGCGTACCGGATGATTCCAACGTAACAGAATTTCCAGGCCAGAGATGCGGCCGGTGTCGATGGCGATCTGAGGCTGATAGTAAAGCTCGAGTTGGTTGCTGCCGATCGCTTTTTGTAACTCATGGCCCAAACTGATGCGATTGGTGTAGGACGCGTGACGCGCTTCCGAGAAAAACGCGTAGCTGTTGCGTCCCTGGGCTTTGACGTCGTACATGGCGATGTCGGCGTTTCGAATCAATGCATCAACGGTGTCACCGTCGTCGGGATAGAGTGCGATACCGATGCTCGCGCCGGTAACGTACTCCTGTTGACCGATCCGGAACGGCTGGTTCAGAACCGCTAACACTTTTCGCGCTGCATTTTCGGCCGCCTCGCGTTGACCGATCAGCGGCAACAATAATGTGAATTCGTCACCACCCAAGCGTGCGACGGTGTCGCTCCCCCTAAGGCATTTTATCAGCCGTGCGGCGACAGCTTGCAGTAATTGATCGCCCGCTGCGTGGCCTAGGGTATCGTTGACGGATTTAAACCGGTCTAGATCGATAAACATGACTGCCAAGACCGTCCCGCTGCGTTTAGCCTGCACGACCGATAGATTAAGCCGATCGCGAAACAAAAGACGGTTCGGCAACCCCGTCAAGCTGTCGTGATAGGCCTGATGCAGTATTCTTTCTTGGGCGTGTTTACGATCTCCGACTTCTTTTGCGACGCCGTAGGTGCCGCGGAAGGCGCCGGACGCCTCCTCACCTCGCGGATCATAGATGCCGCAAGACAATACTTCGACCGTGATGAACAGTCCATTGATGGGCTTGTTGGGTTTGATCTTGAGACGCAGTTCGACATCGCGGCTCGCGCGTTTGCCCGTGCGGCGCTCGTTGAAAACATACTTGGCCCGTTCCAGGTCCTCTTCATGGACGAGATGGGTATAGTGTCGACCGATCAAATCGGCAGTGGAAACGCCGAGAAATACCGCAGCGCGATCGTTTAAGAAAGTGAACCGGCCTGCGCTATCTAAGGTGTACAAAATATCCGGTAATTGATTGACCAGGTAACGGTGCCATTTTTCGGACTGCTCTATTTTTTCGATCGCTTCCCGCTCCGCCTGGCTTTGCTGCTTCCCCACCAGTGCGCGAGTGATGGTATTCAGCAAATC
>JALYOK010000444.1 GCA_030856925.1 Pseudomonadota bacterium | reverse complement strand
TTCGCAGCGCATAAAAGCGAGCCCTTACCAGAAATTGAACTTGTCGTTTGACGCCCGCGCAACTATGTCAAAGTCCCGGTTACTCCTCGGCCTTTGCGAATCGGTTTTGCTGTACGCACAAAACTGCGAAACGAAAAGCGTGGCAATCTCGAAATCGGACGGCACCTGGAATAGGTTGAAAGTGAGTCTTAACACTCGAAGCTTAGGCGTTTGGAATTATTTTGGTAAGCGACCGGTGCAAATGTGGTTCGTTAATCCGCTCGCCGGTACCGATGTCGACATCGATAACGCGCGCTTAACTGATCAGTTTGGCAACGACTTTTTGCACAATGGCGACTTTTCTCAAGGCGGCGACCGTTGGCTGTTCACGGTCAGCGATTTCGGGGGTTGGCACATCGAAAACATCTTTGTTCATTTCTTATTCGAACAAGGTTGGGGGGCCTGATCTTCTTTATTGCGCTAATTCTATTTGCGTCTTGCCGATTGTTTGTATTGGCTAGCCGCGGCGAGTTTCTCGCCCTGACAATTCTCGTCTCCTTCGCTGGCTTCGTCACCGTCGGAACATTCAATAGCCTGTTCGAGTTCCCGCGCATCGCGTTACTGTTTTACCTACTGTTGTTTTTTTCCTTACTGCGATGGAAGGTCGAGGATAGTCAGCCGCTACAGGTCCGGTCCGATATTGAACCCCTTAACTCTAACGGCGCAGGGAGGCGGAATCGAGCATTGCCGTAAGGCACATCCCGCGTGCCCGACAGGCTTCCCATCGCCACGAGCCGCTTCCAATAAGGCTCACGGAGCATAACGTTCTGAAAGCCATAGTGGGCGCGCGCAGACATGCATTTGGTTTACGCAAAACCATTGAGTCATTTCAATCCAGAGACGGTAATTGACCGCTGACGTGAACACAAGGGGCCGCATGAATACTGGGTTGACCGTTTTTGCTCAGCTCACCGACCCATGGCTGACGCACTCGAAGCATTGCACGATTGCCGGGCTGCGTGAATGAGTTTCTTATGCTTGGTCTACAATAGAGGCTTATTTCCCGCACAAAATCCCCATGAACTCTCCCGCAAATCACGCGATTAACGCGGTTTCTCCCCGCAGCGACCTGGATCGCCGAGCCATTGTGTTGGCAGGCGGTTCGGGAACGCGACTGTGGCCGCTGTCGCGGGCGACGATGCCCAAACAGCTTCTGGCGCTAAATGGTCAAGAAACTCTGTTGCAAGATACGGTGCGCCGCTTGCTACCCATGGTTGGAAGCCGCGACGTCACCACTGTCACTCACGCAGATCATCGCTTCGAAGTAACCGGCCAGTTATACGCGGTCGATCCCGGCTTAGCCGACAATGTGCTCGCCGAACCCATCGGCCGCAATACGCTGCCCGCTATCGCCTGGGCGGTCGCGCGGATCGCTAAGCAGCACCCCTCCGCCATTATCGGCGTCTTCTCCTCGGATCACGCAGTTGCGGACAAGCCGGCATTCCAGTGCGCCTGGCTCGCCGCCGAAAACGCGGCGCGCCACGGTTACATTACATTGTTTGGCATGGAACCAACCGAACCCGCGACGGGATTTGGCTATATAAAGGCCGGCAGCGAACTCGATGTCCCCAACGGCGAATTTCATTCCGTGCGCGAAGTTCTGCAATTCGTTGAGAAGCCCGATGCCGCGACCGCCGGCAAGCTGTTAGCTCAAGGGAACCATTACTGGAACGGCGGCATGTTTGTATTCCGTGCCGACACCTTTATGCAGATGCTGAGTCAATTGCAACCGTCTATTCACGAAGCTGCGGTGGCCTTGAGCGAGAGCGGCGCCACCCTGGCTTTGGAGGAAATCTACCAGCCGCTTCCGGACTTGTCGATGGATTACGGCATTCTCGAACACAGCGACAATATCGCCGTGGTGCCGGTCAAAATGGGCTGGAGCGATCTTGGGAGTTGGGAAGCGATCTATCAACAACGGGACAAAGATGACGCCGGTAATATTGTCGAAGGCGATGTGCTGGCGGTGAAATCGAATAACAACTTGTTTTGGGCCGCCAGCGGCACCATTGCTGCACTCGGCGTCGATAACTTAGCCGTCGTTCAAACCCGGGATGCAACGCTCGTGTGTGCCCGCGACAAAGTTGCCGATCTCAAGCATTTGGTTGCCGAGGTCAAAGCCCGCCACCCGCATTTGACCGAAACTCATTTGACCGTTGCCCGCCCCTGGGGAAGTTACACAATTTTGGAAGAAGGGCTTTACTACAAGATCAAGCGCATCGTGGTGAAGCCCGGGCAAAAATTATCCATGCAGATGCACTA
>JALYOK010000351.1 GCA_030856925.1 Pseudomonadota bacterium | reverse complement strand
GGGATATCCAGCGTGCATCACCCCGGCGGCTACCCGGAGAATTTGATCGATACCGGGTAGCTTGTCCGAAGCATCATCTATCGAGTAGGACTGAAAGCAGACCACCACTCGGGACTTACACGCTTCTCGAACGAAGCCGCTTGTTTGCCTGGGGATAGGCTCGGCCAGGAAACCAAAAAAACAGCCTCAACGGGCTGGTGAAAAAGTCAAAGATGAGCCGATCAACACGCAGGCGTTGCAATAACGCCTTGCCGCATCGGGTGTAAAGATCACTGAAGCCACCGCCTGGCTCTCAGACCGGTGATTACCAAAAAGATATTTGCAGAGAGTGCCGCAGCCTCTTGCACCGGGCTTGTCCAACCACCGGTTCAGATCGTGGCTTCGCACGATCTAACCTTATTCGTTAGGCGGCACGTCGTGCGACTGAAAAATAACAATTTGAGTGATGCCCGAGTCTGCTCCGCTACTGTGTGTTAGCGCGGATGCGGGTAGTTTCCTCCGCGTACGCCTCGATCAGAGATGTGATCGACTCCTGAAACTGGTTCTGGCGCTTAAGAACTTCGTCGACCATCGTTTCGTACTGCTTCTGTTCCTTGTGCTCGCTGACTTCGAGCCATAACGCCGCGAGTTTCTCGATGTTCGCCTTCGAATAATGCTCCATCTCCTTGAGTCTAGACAGCGTATCTTGCATCGCATCGAGCGGTACCTTTGCATTATCTTCGTCGACCATGATGTACTCCTTGGTTAATTGTTTCTGTGCCGCTCGCGTCACGATCATTGTGTGCGCACTGAACGCGACATGGAGATCGAACGAACCATTGCGGCGCTCGCAGCCATGATGACACAGTGAGCATCATCGGACTCGCAAACCGATTCGAATGGCGATAGCGGACGATCTTGTGCCGCCTAACGTAATATATACGACCTCGATTGTCGTATAAACAAAAAACAGTGTCGTATAATCATTTCAATAAAAACTATTTAATTGTTTTTAATAGTATTAGTCTAAAGTAACACGACAATTTATTCAAACCATAACGACGCCAACATAACCGCGAAAATTACTCGATCAAGTTCGCGATAAAATTCGGTTTAAGCACTATAGCTTAAGCACCGAAAACACTTACATTGCATGGACCAAACAATACATCTTATTCCACGGCAAACGACATCCTGCTGATTTGGGCGCGGCCGAAGTGGAGGCGTTTTTGACGCATCTTGCGACGCAACGCCATGTATCTAGCTCAACGCAAAACCAGGCGCTTTCCGCAATACTGTTTTTATATCGGGATGTGCTGGGCGTTACTTTGCCTTGGTTGGATGGCTTTGAACGTTCTAAAAAGCCGCGTCGCTTGCCGGTGGTATTGACGGTTTTGGAAGCGCATCAACTTTTACGCGAAGCAGAAACAGCCCCGACACCGATTGGTTTAATTATTAAGCTGTTATACGGGACGGGGATGCGTTTGATGGAAGCGATGCGGCTTCGGGTAAAAGATGTGGAATTGACCCGTAAAGAGATTATCGTGCGCGATGGCAAGGGCGGTAAAGATCGGGTAACGATGCTACCCGCAAGCTTGCTCGACGGAATGCAGTTGCAATTGGCTTTGCGTCGCGAATGGTATGAACAGGATTTGATTCTTAACAAAGTGGATGTCTGGCTGCCGGATGCATTGGCGGTGAAGTATCCGAATGCGTCGAAGGAATGGGGTTGGCAGTATGTGTTTGCGGCAAAAAATTATTCCGTTGATCCGCGCAGCAAAACGGAGCGCCGTCATCACGTCGAAGAAAAACAGGTGCAGCGCTATGTCAAAAAAGCCGCACAGGCGGCGGGTATTGCCAAGCCTGTTACGCCACACACGTTGCGCCATTCCTTTGCGACGCACTTGCTCGAAAGTGGCTACGATATCCGTACTGTGCAAGAATTGTTGGGACACAGCGATGTGGCCACCACGATGATATATACGCATGTCCTGAATAAAGGCGGTAAGGGTGTGGTTAGCCCGTTGGATCGGATGTAAGGCCGATCAAGAGAAGTAGCGACATGCCCGCTAAGGCGCATGAATGCTAGTTTTGCAAGCATGCCGCGCCAGAGGCCGCACTGGTCTTGGCTCCTGGCGAAGCAATATTTTAATCGCCAAATTTCGGTGGACGTTTTTCTTTCAGCGAGGCTATGCCCTCGCGAACGTCAGGGCCTGAGAAGCCCATGAATTCCAACGCGAGCGATACATCAAAGGTTGGCCCAGCCAGCCGCAACCAATTGTTGAGCACGTATTTGGTCCATTTGATTGCGCTTTGCGAGCCTTTGCTTAATTTTTCCGCGACTTCAAAGGCTTTGCCGAGCAATTCCGATTCGTCTACGGCTAATGACACCAAACCGATGCGTTCCGCTTCTGCGCCGCTCACCGCTTCGCACAGCAACAAATAATATTTCGCTTTCGCCATGCCGCATAGCAACGGCCAGACAATTGCCGCGTGATCGCCCGCCGCGACGCCCAGGCGCGTGTGGCCATCGATAATGCGTGCGGTTTTCGCCGCGATGGAAATGTCGGCGAGTAGACCCGCCACCAGGCCCGCGCCGACGGCCGGACCGTGCATGGCGGAGACGATGGGCTTGCTGCAATTGATGACGTTGTAGACCAAGTCCTTCGCCTCGCGCCACACTCGTGCGCGGACGTTGAAATCGTTCGCCATTTCTTGCACTAGATTCAAATCGCCACCGCCGGAAAAGCCTTTTCCCTCACCGCGCAGAATCGCCACCTTCGTTTCGGGATCGGTATCCACTGTGCGCCAAATTTCCGCTAGCTCGTAATGCAAACGATGGTCGGCTGTTGAGAGCTTTCCCGGCTCGCCCATGACGATTTCGAGAATGCCTTGCGGATGTTTCTTAAGCTTGAGAGCAGTGTAAGCGTGGTAGTGATTCATGGTTTCCTTCATAGAAATTGGCGGTAGCAGCGGCGGGGTGAATGTTAAAATACGAGCACTTAAAAACTTGAACATTCAACAGGACCATGGCAGCTTCCCTACCCGCAAACCCATCGCGTAACGTTATCGCCAGCATTATATTCTTCAGCCGCTGGCTGCAGGCGCCGCTTTATTTTGGCCTCATCGTTGCCCAGGGCGTGTATGTCTACCACTTCATGCTGGAGTTGTGGCACCTGATCGCGAAGGCGACGACCATCAGCGAAAACGAACTGATGTTAGCGGTGTTGGCATTGATCGACGTGGTGATGATCGCGAATCTGCTGATCATGGTAATCGTCGGCGGCTACGAGACTTTCGTCTCGCGGCTCAATCTGCAAAACCATCCCGACGAGCCGGAATGGCTGTCCCACGTCAACGCCGGCGTGCTGAAAGTCAAACTCGCCACGGCGCTGATCGGCATTTCTTCGATTCATTTGCTGCAAACGTTTATCAATGCCAGCAAGTTGCCCGAACATGTCATGATGTGGCAAGTGATTATTCATCTCACCTTTGTTGTCTCGGCGGTGATCATGGCGTGGACAGATAAGATCGCATCGACGCCGGTGTCCCATGCAAGCAGCGCGCCACATTAACTGAGTAGTGCGCTTCTCACTAATTGCCTCGAGTTCTTCAAATGACCACCATCAAGCAACACGACCTAATAGAGAGCATAGCCAATGCGCTGCAATTTATTTCTTATTACCACCCGGCCGATTATATTCAGCACCTCGCCCGCGCCTATGAAGCCGAGCAAAGCCCGGCGGCTAAAGATGCCATTGCGCAAATCTTGACCAACAGCCGCATGAGCGCCGAGGGCAAGCGGCCCGTCTGCCAGGATACCGGCATCGTCAACGTATTCCTCAAGATCGGCATGGACGTGAAGTGGGAAGGCTTTAGCGGATCGATCCATGATGCCATCAACGAAGGTGTGCGGCGCGGTTACAACGATCCGGAAAATAAGCTGCGTGCCTCCATCGTTACCGACCCGCAGTTCGAACGCAAGAACACTAAAGACAACACGCCGGCGGTGATTCAGATGGACGTCGTTCCCGGCAATACGGTGGACGTTCAGGTTGCGGCCAAGGGCGGCGGTTCGGAAAATAAATCGAAGTTCATCATGCTCAATCCTTCCGATTCGCTGGTCGATTGGGTGTTGAAGACCGTGCCCACCATGGGCGCGGGCTGGTGTCCTCCCGGAATGCTCGGTATCGGCATCGGCGGCACCGCGGAGAAAGCCATGTTGCTGGCGAAAGAATCGTTGATGGAAGACATCGATATGTATGAGCTGAAACAGCGCGGGCCGAAAGATAAAACTGAAGCGCTACGCATCGAGTTGCATGATAAGGTCAACGCGCTGGGCATCGGCGCCCAAGGGCTGGGCGGCCTTACTACCGTGCTCGATGTGAAAATCAAAATGTATCCTACCCACGCCGCGAGTAAACCCGTCGCGATCATTCCCAATTGCGCCGCGACACGCCATGTGCATTTCGTGCTCGACGGTTCCGGACCCGCATACCTGGAACCGCCATCCTTGGACCTGTGGCCGGATGTGCATTGGCAGCCCGACTACGACAAGAGCACGCGTGTCAATATGGATACGCTGACGAAAGAGGAAGTCGCGGCATGGAAGCCGGGCCAGACCCTGCTCCTCTCCGGCAAGATGCTCACCGGCCGCGACGCGGCGCACAAGCGTATTCAAGACATGCTCGCGAAGGGCGAAAAGTTGCCGGTCGATTTCAAGAATCGCGTGATTTACTACGTTGGTCCAGTCGATCCGGTTCGCGATGAAGTCGTTGGCCCCGCCGGCCCGACGACCGCGACGCGCATGGATAAATTCACCGAAATGATGCTGGCGGAAACGGGCCTCATCGCCATGATCGGCAAGGCCGAGCGCGGCCCGACGGGGATCGAGGCGATCAAGAAACATAAGGCCGCATATCTCATGGCGGTGGGCGGCGCGGCATATCTGGTGGCAAAAGCCATCAAGGAAGCGAAGGTCGTCGGCTTCGCTGACCTCGGCATGGAAGCGATTTAT
>JALYOK010000325.1 GCA_030856925.1 Pseudomonadota bacterium | reverse complement strand
GCATTGGATCCGCTGCGCTTGATCCGCCCTACTTTTGCGTGCTCGTGCTAAATTACTCGGCAAATCGAGCGACACCACACATCCATGGCAGATTCATATAAATCGCATTCAAAAAAATCCCCGCATGAGCGGGGCAAGCTTCGCATCGGCGACCACTGGAACGCGATCACCATTATCGCGCTTTCGCAGAGCAATCCGCTCAAAGCCATCGCGGAATTGGTGGAGAACGCCATTGATGCAAAGGCTGTCACGATCACGATTACTCGCGGCCGCGAGAACAACAAGCATTTCCTTTCCATCAAGGACGATGGCCAAGGCGTACCGCGCGATGAAGCGGGCAAACCGGATTTCCGCTACGTCGCGACCCACATCGGCGATTCCATCAAGCGCCGGCTCAAGGCCGACGGCGCGACGGGATTGCAAGGCGAATTCGGTATCGGCCTGCTGAGCTTTTGGACCGTGGGCGACGAGTTGACCATGACTTCGACCGGCGCCGATCAGCGGGCGTATCAAATGATCATGCGCAAAGGCGATCCCAGTTATGAGGTGACGCCGAAACGGGCGTTGTTTTCCGACGCCGGCACCGAAGTAAAAATCGCGCCGCTGTTGGAGGGCATACGGGCGCTCTCCGGCGAAAAAATTCAATGGTATCTCGCGTCGGAATTGCGCGATCGCATACGCCAGTCGGGCGTCAAAATCAGCGTCATCGACAAACTCGCGCGCAAGCAGTACGCCGTTGAGCCGCGCCAATTCGAAGGCACGCTGTTGCATCATTTGCCGATCGCGCGCACCGAGCGGGGCGATCTTTATGCCGAACTCTACCTGTGCGAACCGGCGGATGGCAACCAAGTCGCTCTGTTCCGCAACGGCACGCGGGTTCTGGAGGATTTGGCGTTGGTCGACGATTTCGCGCGGCCGCCATGGAGCTTGCATTATCTTCAGGGGCTGATCGACGCGCCCTTTGTCAATCTCACACCGGGCACGCGCACGGGCCTGATTCACGATGGCGCCTATGCGACTTTTCTCGACGGAATCAAGGCCCTCGAACAAACACTCATCGACCTCATCGAGCAGCAACGGCGGGCGGAAGACGAGCAAGCAAGCCGGGAATTGCTGCGCACCATTCAACGCGCGTTCCGCGAAGCGCTGTTGACCTTGCCGATCGAAGAATACGATTGGTTCGATATTCAAGCTCGCACACTTAGGCCGGCGCCGGGCAATTCGTACAGTGCCGAGGCGCCCGCGTCAACGAATGAGGGTGATGAGCCTTTTTTGGGCGTCACCGAGCCCGAACCAAAAGAAGAAAAGCAACGCCAGTTTTTCGAGTTTGCCGGACCGCTGTTCAGCGTCGCCGTGTCGCCCGCATCGAGCGTAATCCGCGTAGGCGAGAGCCGAAAATTCCAAGCCTTGGCGCGCGACCGTTCGCGGCGGCGAGTCGAGCACGATCTTGAATTCCACTGGCGGATCATGGAGGGCGGCGGCACATTGGACGGCATCCATAGCCAAGTCGTCATTTACGTCGCGCCCGAAGAGCCGGGATTGACGCGGCTCAACGTCGCCGTTCGCCAAACCGATGTCGCGTGCGAAGCCGAAGCCCTCATCACCGTCACCCACGAGTTATTGGCGCAGATCGGCGCTGCCAATATTCCGTCGCAGGGATTGCCGGGCTACACTTTTGAACGTGCCGCCGGCGAATCCTGGCGCTCGCGTTTCGATGTGGCGCGCAACGTCATCGTCATCAACAACGGTCATCGCGATTTCGTCTACGCCTCACGCACCAAATCCATAAAGTTGCGCTACCTCGTGCGCCTGTACGCAAAGGAGTTGGTGTTACGCAATTTCGTCGGTCTACCCGCCGATCAGTTGCTCGAACGCATGGTCGAGCTATCGCTGCGTACCGAGGAGCACTTGTAGCTTCGATCCGTTCGTGAGCGGCGGTGCGGGAACACGCATGTTGAAGTATGAAGACCAACAATTTACCTCGCCGGAGAAGTCATACCTGGCCCGGTTGATTATTTTCTGCCGTGTCTGCTCGTCTATCCAGCGTACTGGTAGTGGGGATTCTACTATTCCCGATCTTTCAAAGGGTGGAGTGAGGAATAGAAGTATCCTGTGATGTATAGAGTTAAGTAATGATGGATCTAGAACACTTTTTCTCCCCTTGCCCGCGCGGTCTCGAAAACGTATTGACGGAGGAATTGCGCCTATTGGGCGCAGCGAATGTTGAGGCTATGGCGGGTGGGGTCAGCTTTCGCGGCGCCTTTACCTTGAGTTATCGAGTCAATCTCGAAAGCCGGATCGCGAGCCGGGTATTGTGGCGGATTCACGACGGGGGCTATCGTACGGAGGACGACATTTATCAAACGGCTCGCGCGTTGCCGTGGGCCGATTGGTTCAAAGTCAACCACCGCATCATGGTGGACCTTAACGCGCGCAACTGCCCGCTCAAAAGTTTGGATTTCGTCACCCTGCGCATCAAGGACGCGATCTGCGATTGTTTTCGGGATAGCCAAGGCGCGCGTCCCGACGTCGATCGGCGCTCGCCGGACGTTCGTATTTATGCCTATTTGACGGCCGATAAATTCACCCTATATCTGGACACATCCGGCGAACCGTTGTTCAAGCGCGGCTATCGCGACAGGAGCATCGATGCGCCGTTGAAGGAAAATCTCGCCGCCGGTATTTTGCGATTGACCGGCTGGAATGCCGCGGAACCCTTACTCGATCCGATGTGCGGAAGCGGGACGTTTTTGGCGGAGGCGGCGATGATGGCGCTGGATATTGCGCCCGGTCGCGCGCGGCCGTTTGCTTTTCAGAAGTTGTTAAATTTTTCCGACGGCGATTGGCGTCAGCACCTCGAGCGCGCCGGCGCCGCCCGATCAGCCGGTTCACACGTCCAGATATTCGGCTCCGACAAGTATGGCGATGTTCTAAAGGTCGCGCGGAGCAATTTAGCCAAAGCCGGCGTCGAAGGCGCGGTGCAACTTAAACAAGTGGACGTGTTGGAACGTTCGGCGCCGGCCCCAAGCGGTGTGCTGGTGATCAACCCGCCCTACGGCGTTCGCTTGGGCGAGCAGGACGATCTTGCTGCGTTCTACCCAAAATTGGGTGACGTGTTGAAGAAGCAATTCTCCGGCTGGCGTGCCTATATTTTTAGCGCGGATCCGCAGTTGCCGAAATCGATCCGGCTCAGCGCTTCGAAACGGACGCCGTTGTTCAACGGCCCGTTGGAGTGTCGTCTGTTTGAATACAAAATGGAGGCCGGATCGAGGCGTAAACCGCGTGCCGCAGTGTCACAACAGGCTGATACAGAGTCGGATTAAGCATCACGCCAGGGCCCTTATCCATACTGCCTATCACGCTACATGCCCGGAGCGCCGCGCTGGTATTGGCTTGTGGCGTGATCTTGCTGCGAGAATGCCGACAACGAGATTTCTTCGGCGTTTTCACTCTCCACAAAAACGGGTGGAGTTACTCAAGGATTTCCAAGTGATCCAGCCCCGCGCTATGGCCGGCGTCCTTCGCGTTCTTGCTTTCGAGTTTGATTTTGAGGCGTAGATCGTTGATCGAGTCGGCGTTGCGCAACGCGTCCTCGTAGGAGATATTACCGCTTTCGAATAGATCGAATAAGGCTTGATCGAAGGTCTGCATACCCAGTTCCCGGGAACGGGCCATTACACTTTTTATTTCTTGCACGTCGCCTTTGAAGATTAGATCCGAGATATAGGGCGAGTTGATCATGACCTCGATGGCGGCAGCACGACCTTTGCCGTTTTTGCGCGGGATCAAGCGCTGCGAGATAAACGCCTTCATATTGAGCGAAAGATCCATCAACAATTGTGCCTTACGTTCCTCCGGAAAGAAATTGACGATGCGGTCCAGCGCCTGGTTAGCGCTGTTGGCGTGCAAAGTCGACATGCAAAGATGTCCCGTTTCGGCGAATGCGAGGGCGTATTCCATCGTCTCGCGATCGCGAATCTCGCCGATGAGAATGACATCGGGCGCCTGCCTTAAGGTATTTTTCAGCGCGGCAAACCAATTATCCGTATCGACGCCGACCTCGCGCTGATTGACGATGCAGTTGCGGTGTTCGTGCACATATTCCACCGGGTCTTCAATGGTGATGATATGGCCATAACTATTCTCGTTGCGATGGCCGACCATGGCTGCAAGAGAGCTGGATTTACCGGAGCCGGTGCCACCGACGAACACAACCAGGCCGCGCTTGGTCATGGCGATATCTTGCAGCACGTCCGGCAACCCCAAATCTTCGAAGCGCGGAATTTTGCTGGTGATGGTGCGTAACACCAGGCCGACGCGGCTTTGCTGGACGAATGCATTGACGCGAAAGCGGCCGATATCTGCCGGATGAATCGCGAAGTTGCATTCTTTGGTCGCTTCGAATTCCGCCGCCTGTTTCTCGCTCATGATGGCGCGCGCCAGTTCGGCGGAATGTTGCGCGGTGAGGGTCTGATTATTCACCGGGGTGAGTTTGCCGTCCACTTTTATGGCGGGAGGGAATCCCGCGGTGATGAACAGGTCCGACGCTTTGCGCGCGATCATCAAGCGCAATAGCTCGTACATGAATTTCTGCGCCTTTTCGCGCTCGATTACAGCGGCCATTACTCGTTATCCTTTGCGTAATGCGGGCACTAACCCATGAACATGTCTTTATTATTGGCCGACTTTTTCGCCTCGCTCGCGGCAATGAGATTGCGCTTCACCAGGTCCATCAGGCATTGATCGATGGTTTGCATCCCCAGGTTTTGACCGGTTTGAATCGCCGAATACATCTGTGCAACCTTGGCTTCGCGAATGAGGTTGCGGATCGCCGGCGTGCCGATCATGATTTCGTGCGCTGCCACCCGCCCGCTGCCCTCTTTGTTTTTCAGCAAAGCTTGGGAGATGACCGCACGCAGCGATTCCGACAACATCGCGCGGATCATTTCTTTTTCGGCCGCGGGGAACACGTCGATGATCCGATCCACGGTCTTCGCCGCGGAACTGGTGTGCAAGGTGCCGAACACCAAGTGTCCGGTCTCCGCCGCCGTCATCGCCAAACGGATGGTTTCCAAGTCACGCATCTCGCCCACCAGAATGATGTCGGGATCTTCCCGCAACGCCGACCTGAGCGCATTGGCGAAGGACAGCGTATGTGGCCCGACCTCGCGCTGGTTCATCAGACATTTTTTGCTTTCGTGGACGAACTCGATCGGGTCTTCCACCGTCAAGATGTGGCCGTACTCGTTTTCGTTGATGTGGTTGACCATGGCTGCGAGGGTGGTGGATTTGCCGGAGCCGGTCGGGCCGGTCACCAGCACTAGGCCGCGCGGCTGATTGCAGATATCGGCAAAACTTTTCGGCGCCTTCAGGTCTTCGAGCGACAACACTTTCGACGGAATGGTCCGCATTACCGCCGCGGCGCCGCGCTGCTGGACAAAGGCATTGACGCGAAAACGCGCGAGGTTGGGAATCTCGAAGGAAAAATCGCACTCGAGATTTTCCTCGTAGTGTTTGCGCTGGCCATCGTTCATGATGTCATACACCATGCCATGGACCTGGCGATGCTCCAGCGCCGGCACGTTGATGCGGCGCACATCTCCATGGACGCGGATCATCGGCGGCAGACCGGCCGATAAATGGAGGTCCGATGCTTTGTTCTTGACGGAGAAGGCGAGGAGCTCAGAGATTTCCATTATAATTTCCGTGCCGTTGTTCTGTGGTTTGCGCCGCGCGAGCTTAGTTTACGCTTAGTTGGAAGTTACTTTAAAAGTTTCTCGCAAGCTTCCTAAATTCTAAGCGATTTTTGCCCTGTGGGGAACTCATTTCTTTCAAGTTGAGCGGTCGCCGGGATGAGTTATAAACAATTACCCTTAATGATCGTTTCGTGATCGCTGTCGAACAAAATCTCGCCGCCGTGTTGCAACGCATCGACATAAGCGCGAATCAAGCCGGCTGCAAAGCCCCTTCCCTATTGGCTGTTAGCAAAGGCCAGCCGGTGAGCACCATTCGGCGCGCCTTTGCGGCCGGGCAATCGGAATTCGCGGAAAGCTATGTGCAAGAGGCGCTCGCTAAGATGGCCGAAACCGGTGATCTGGCGATCATTTGGCATTTCATAGGGCCTATTCAAAGCAACAAGACCGCGGTGATAGCCGAGCATTTTTCCTGGGTGCACAGTGTGGATCGACTCAAAATCGCCGAGCGGCTTGCGGCTACGCGCCCCGCTGTGCTGGCGCCCCTGAATGTCTGCCTGCAAGTAAATATCAGCTTTGAGGCGAGCAAGAGCGGCGTGGCGCCGGATAATCTTTGCACCCTTGCCGCCGCGGTGTCGCGATTGCCGCGCTTGAAATTGCGAGGTCTGATGACGATTCCGGCGCCGGCGTCTGACGTTAACGAGCAACGCAGTGCATTCCGCCGGCTCCGCGGACTTTATGAATTTTTGCGCCGTGACGGTCATGATCTCGACACATTATCCATGGGCATGTCCCAAGATCTCGAAGCCGCTATCGCGGAGGGCGCGACCATTGTGCGCGTCGGCACGGCGATTTTTGGCCCACGCAATTAAGGCCCCGTGCGGACTAAGCCTGTTAAGATAGCGCCACATTCGCGCTAACGTTAATTATGAAAATCGCATTCATGGGTGGTGGCAACATGGCTACCGCCATAATTGCAGGATTGTTGCAGCACGGTTATCGCGGGAATGATATCGGCGTTGTCGATCCGGTGGCCGAAGCCCGTGCGCGTTTGCAAGATCAATTCAAGGTGCAAGTGTTTGCGGCGCCGGACGCCGAGGTTCTGGCTGCGCAAGTTCTGGTACTCGCCGTCAAGCCGCAACAGCTCGCGGACGTGGCAAAGTCGGTCGCGAGTGCCGTCACTGGGAAATTAGTCATTAGCATTGCCGCGGGCATTCGTTCGACGGACCTGTCCCGCTGGCTCAACGGCCACGACAACATTATTCGCGTCATGCCGAATACGCCGTCCTTGGTGCAAGCGGGGGTTGCGGGTTTGTATGCGATGCCCAGGGTGTCCAGCGAAGATCGAGGCCGCGCGGAGGCGCTAATGCGCTGTGTCGGGGAAGTCGTCTGGGTCGACGAAGAACAGGCTATCGATGCCGTCACGGCCGTGTCCGGCAGCGGTCCCGCCTATGTCTTCTACTTCATCGAGGCGCTGGAACAGGCGGCGCGGGACTTGGGTCTGTCCGCAGACGCCGCGCGCACATTGAGCATGCACACGTTCAGCGGCGCGGCCAAGCTTGCTCTAGGAAGCAGCGATCCCCCTGCCATTTTGCGCGCGAAGGTTACCTCGAAAGGAGGCACAACGGAACGAGCGCTGTTGATCCTGGAGCAAACGCAGGTAAAACAGCACATTGTCGACGCCGTCGTGCAAGCAGCGGAACGCGCACGTGAACTGGCCGACGAGTTTGGGCAATCGAGGTAACGGCATTGTTCAACGAAGCATTGCAGTTTCTGCTCAAAACTATTGTCGATTTGTTCGTGTTGGCGGCGTTGGCGCGGTTCTTTTTGCAGTTTTTCCGGGCGCCGTTCCGCAATCCGTTGTCGGAATTCGTAGTGGGCTTGACGGATTTTGCGGTCAAGCCGCTTCGCCGCATTATTCCCGGCTTGCAGGGCTTGGATTTGGCAAGTTTAGTCTTTGCCTGGGGTCTGGAGTCGCTTCTGGTGCTGGTTTTGCTCAACTTGCAGGGCTATCCGGTATGGACGGCCGGCCCCCATATTCTACCCGTCGTGATTCTGCTCGGGTTTATTAACTTATTAAAATATAGCATTTATTTACTAATCGCCGCCGTCTTCGTGCAGGCGATTCTAAGTTGGGTCAATCCTTATAGTTCGATCAGTTCCGTCCTCGATAGCCTGACGGGGCCGTTTATGCGGCCCCTGCGCAAACTCGTGCCGACCGTCGGCCGGGTAGATCTGAGCCCATTGGTGTTGTTCGTGATCTGCCAAATTATTTTGATGGTGCCGATCGCATGGCTCGAGTCTATCGCGGTAAAAATGATATAGTATCAAACACTAACATTACATCTTTCAGGTGACAAGTCAGGATGAGTGCGGTTCTGAGGAGCGAGCTGGAGCAGGAGGTCGAGCGCTACCACACCTGGCGAGATGAGTTGTTAGAAGCAGTCGATAGTTATCGCGACTGGCTGGAAAAAAACGGTGAACTCGACGCCCAACATTCGCTGCGTTTTTACGAACTTTGTGAATCCGTTCGGCAAGGACGCCTATCCCTTGCCTTCGTGGCGGAATTTTCCCGCGGCAAGAGCGAACTCATCAACGCGCTGTTCTTCTCCGACTTCAAGCAGCGTTTGTTGCCGTCCGACGTGGGCCGCACCACCATGTGCCCGACGGAAATCTTCCACGATACCAACGAACCACCCTACCTAAGGCTGTTGCCGATCGAATCGCGTTACCGCGACGAATCCATCGCGCAGTTGAAAAATATGCCGGTGGAATGGGTCAAGATTCGTCTCAATCTAGACTCGGCCGGTGATATGAAAAAAGCCATGCAGATGCTGGCGGAGTCGAAGAAGATTTTCACCCTCGAAGCTCGGATGATGGGATTGCTGCCGGAAGATCACAAGAGCGAGGGCGACGAAGAACTGGAAACGGTCGAGATCCCCGCGTGGCGGTATGCGTTGATTAATTATCCGCACCGGTTGCTGACCAATGGCATCGCCATCGTCGATACACCGGGCTTGAACGCGTTAGGCCTGGAGCCCGAACTCACCTATAACACTATTCCGAACGCGCACGCGGTGTTGTTCCTACTCGGCATCGATACCGGCGTCACCAAATCCGATCTTGAGGTGTGGCAAAAATTCGTGCAACGTTCTCACTCGCGCCGTATAGCGGTATTGAACAAGATCGATCTGATGTGGGACGATCTTAAATCCGAGGAAGAAATCGCCCGAGGGATCGCGCGTCAGATCGACGAGACCGCAAAGCTGCTTGGGCTGCCGAAATCGGACGTGCTTGCGCTGTCTGCCCAGAAAGCGCTGATCGGAAAGATCAGGAAAGACGACAACCTGGTGAAGCGCAGCGGTATCGAAAAGCTGGAAAGAATTCTTGCCAGGGACTTGATCCCGTCGAAACAGAAGATCATCAGCGGCGCCATCATGGCCGAAATCGGCGCCATGATGATCGCTTCTCGCGAGAGCTTGAAAAGGCGCATCCATGCGAACCAGGAATCGGCCAGTGAGATCCAAGCGTTGTCGGGTCGCAATCGCACGATAACCACCAAGTTGTGGGAGAAGATTACCAACGACCGGCGCGAGTATATGGCCTCGGTCGAGGAATACAAGTTGAAACGCAGCGATTTCAAACGCCAGCGCGAGGTGCTGATCGAAATGCTGAATCCCACCAAACTGGATTTTGTCATGGGCCAAAGCCGCGAGTCGATCGAGGCCACTTGGACAACCATGGGCCTATCGCGCTCCATGCAGTCGCTGTTCGATGCCATCAGCAAGGACTTCATTAGAGTCCATGCCCTCAGCGAGAACATGAAAATCACGATGCAACACGCGTACGATTACTTCCACCAGCAATACAAATTCGACAAGATGAAGTTGCCTAGTTTGGATTTGGAAAACCTGCTCCTTAAGTTAAAACTCCTCATGCACGATACCCAGATTTTTTGCCGCGATCCAGTCAACGTGATGACCGAGAAAAGTTTCTTGATCAAACGCTTCTACGGCAGCCTGGTGATCCAAGCGCAACAACTGTTTGGCGACGCTAGGGCCGAATGCGAGCGCTGGATCAAGATCGTCCCGCTGCCGCTGGAAATGCAAATTAAAGAGCACAAAAACCAACTCGAGTCCCGTCTTGCCAATCTCGCCAAGATCAACGAAAACTCTAGCGCCCTGCAAGACAGCATGGTCAAAATCAAGTCCGAGCAAGGCGATCTGGTGATGCAAAAACAATTAATCGAGAAACTGATAAGCCGCTTGGATCTAGGCGAAACGCAAGCCGCTTAAGGTTTGTTGAAAAACTACTGCGGCGCCCGTCTGGGGGCTGGCCTAGCAGTTTGTTGAAATTCGATCTTTATGTCCGAAAAGAACTGTTTTTGGGGTATGGAAAATATCGGAAATACAAAACAAATCGTTTGTAGCGCATTCTGAGCAGCCGCTATTTTTAATCGAAGCGAAACATATCGTTTTTCAACAAACTGCTAGGC
>JALYOK010000315.1 GCA_030856925.1 Pseudomonadota bacterium | reverse complement strand
CGCCGTGATGGTTAATGGTCTCGCCGTAATCAAGGGTCTCCAGCCGGATATCTTCGCCCAGCCTTTTACGCAAAACCCCTGCACCGGGGGCCGCCGCCAAATAATAGTTATTGCCGCGCCGCGCATGGTCGCTGTGTCCGTGGGTAATGACCGCACGGTCCACCGGCAGCCAGGGATCGATATAAAAGTTGCCGGGCGGGCAATAGAGCCCCTCGGGACGTGCAGTAATGAGATCCATAGGTTTGTAGCCAGCGGCGTAAGTTGCCGCTTTTCTTAGGCGACAAAGTGTGACCCGTCGCGGGGACTTTGGTTCTGGTTAGACGGACCAAACTTAATTTGTTATACGCTCGCCTTTGCTGCAACTTTCTTTCGCGTTACTTTGGCCGCGGACGAGAGAGAACTGGCTGCACCTTCTGCAGCCGGCCGGCACGCAACTCAACTACTGCCTTCGTCACCGCGCGCGCCACATTGCGCGCTTCTTCTTGAATGGATACATCCCGATCGAGTGCGTCATGACTGGTTGCATAGGGTTCGTAATAACCGATGAAGCGATCCAAACGCGCCTGCGCGCCGGCGTCGATGAAACCCATCCAGTCGAGCCAGTCGGACAGAGCACGGCGCGACCCCTCGATACCCGCCACATCACCGTGAACGATTAGTCCGTAAACACGTCCGGCCAAGTGCTGAGGATAGTCCCATCCGGCCATCTCGAGTTCTTTTGCCTTACCGGCCTTCTTGCCTGAGGTCGAGGTCGGATCGGAATTGCCTCCATCGGCGCACACCAGGCGATCGATCATTAACTTCAACGGGCTGGGACTTTGGTACCAATAGACTGGAGTCACGATGATCACTGCATGGGCGGCAGTCCACCGCTCGTAAATCTCCGCCATCCAGTCGTTGGTTTGATTAAGCGATTGGTTGGGGTAGCAACTGCACGGCCAGTGGCATAGCGGCATTGCCGTAGACGCACAGCCCTTGCAGGGGTGGATGTTTCGGCCGTATTCGGACGTGAGCAAGCTCAAATCGAGCACGTCGGCTTCGATGTCGGTTTCTTCGATTGTTTCGCGGGCGATCCCCAGTAACCGGAACGTTTTGGACATCTCACCCGGGCACGTGCCGTCGTTGCGCGCTGAGCCGCAGATCAGCAACACCCGCGCCGCGACCGAAGGGTCGGCCCAGCGCGATTGCGCCGCGTCGATGCGTTGCTTCGTTGCTACCCACTCTGTTGACAAGTCATAGTCGGGATCGACATAACCAGGGCCGGCTTTCTGGGTTAGGGGGGCTTTCCGGCCCGCGATATAGGCCTGCCAGGCTATCTCCTCAAGACGCGAAATCGACTGATCTTCGACGCGGAACGCGGGATCGACAAAGACGGCGCGAAATCGGATGCTGAACTTGGCGCGATCCAACTGGGCCGGCGCCTGGCCCTTGCGAACGTTAATTACCTTGCCTCCGCTGATCAATAAGCGTCGAACACTTATGTTGCAGGACGTACTCGCGGATGGATCGCGAGCCAATCATATCTGCGCTAGATTCTGCAGCACAACCGGTTGCGGATCTTCTGGCGGCCCCGCGGGAGGCTGATCCGGCGGTAACGGTAGATCGACCGGTTCGGGTATTGGATTTCCCGGCCGTGGAATTGGCTCCCGGGCTGGTCTGGAGGGAGGCATGAAGCTCACTTTGGACGCGATCGATCTATGGTGCGGTATGGCTTGTCACGATCTTTGCTGCCCTTTCGCTCCTCTTTGTGCTTGCCGTTCGGCGCCGAGGGATCATCCCGCGCTCGCTCCCTCCCATTGTCCTCTTGCCTAGCTTTCTTGCTTTCCTGGAAGGAATTCGGCGCTGCTTCGTCAGCATCCTGCTCGTCCGTCCGGGGCTTTTCGTTGGTGCTGCCCGTCTCGTCGAATTGGTCTGCGAGGCCATGATTTTTCTTGTCTCGCATTTCGAGCTTTCTTTCCATGAGATGTCGCCTTATCGGATTAAGAATGGATTGATTACAGTTGTGGCGAATGCAAAACCTGTGCCATCCGGCGCCGATTACAGTCACAAATGTTCGTAGCCGGCAGGGATATTCGCAACTTTCGGCCGCTGGTTAGCACAAGGGGTAAATGATAGCGCTACATCGTGTCTTTCCTCCCCTCCGTGCCGGCCGGAGACGGCGCCCGTGATAAAATTGTGGTTACTTGGACGCCAACGCATATGCATTCATACCGTCAGATATCGGTATTCTGGGGTGGACGGAAAATTTTTATGGAGAATTACCTATTAAGTCCAAACGGTGTCAATGCGCGCCGATCTTCGAGGAGCATCGAACTGGAATTTAGACGCGTTGCCGAAGGGAGACCTCCAACCACGAGTAGCGTTGACCAGATGTGTCCAACGCGGCTTAATTCCTGAAGCGGTGCTGAGCGTCGGGAATGTTTTCAGTTGATTGGTCTGCGCTTTTTGGCATTCAGGTTTCGATCGCGGAGCTCGTCTTGCGTGGCAGCGCGATTTACTTATTCTTGTTTCTTGTTTTCCGATTTGTGTTGCGTCGTGATGTCGGGTCGTTGGGGGTTGCGGACATTTTGCTGCTCGTTCTCTTGGCAGATGCGGCGCAGAATGCAATGGCAGGCGAATACAAATCGATTTCAGAGGGGCTCATCCTTGTAGGTACGATCATCGGATGGAACCTCCTACTCGACTGGTTGACGTTTCGCTTCCCGGCTTTTGCAAAATTTGCGCAACCCAGTTCCCTGCAACTGGTACGGCACGGACGGGTGCTTCACCCGCATTTGGCGCAGGAAATGATAACGATGGAGGATTTAATGAGCAAGCTGCGAGAGCATGGAATCGAGCACTTGAATCAAGTAAAACACGTTTATATGGAGGGTGATGGCGCAATCAGCGTTATTAAAAAAACAACGGGCCAACAATAATCAGGGCTTGTTGTTCGTCCTCAACGAAACGATCAGGCGGCGGCGAATAGCCGATCAAATGGTCTTTCCCGGTTCATTCCAAGGTTCGAAATTGCTCTTCACCCTACATCTGGCGGCTTTGACGCCATGGTGTATTATTGGTCGCATATTGACTGCCGGTTGTTACAAGTACGATGACTCGAACTGAAGAACAGAACAAGCAATTTACTTCGCTCGCTGCACATTTGTCGAGCCGCCGCGACGCGATCTTGCAACATTGGCGGCAATTGGTTGAAGCGGATCCTCGACTCACTACCGCGTCGTACCTTTCGCGCGCCCAGTTTAACGATCACATTCCGGAAGTAATCGATGCCTTCGAACGCGAGTTGTGCTTGCCGAAACCGATCGACCAGGCGGAAGCGAGCGCCTCCCAACGCGAGGGCGCCGCGGAGCATGGCACGCACCGGTGGCAGCAAGGATATGACCAGCGTCAAGTCATGTGCGAATGGGCGCATCTCCAACTTTGCCTGCTCGACGAACTCGAACGCCATCATGCGGCGCATACGGAACTGGGGTTCGGCGTGATGACGACGGCGCGACGCGCTTTGACCCATCTGTGTAGCGAGGGCGCTATAGAAAGCGCCACTCGCTACGCGCAATTGCAACAAGTAGAAGCGTCCGGGAGGCTCCGCGACCTTGAACAAGCGCTGGCACAGCTTAATGAACTAGAGCGCCAGCGCGCGTTGCTGTGGCGCGAGGCGGCTCATGATCTGCGCGGAAATCTGAGTGTGGTAAAGAATGCGGCGTTAGGATTGAACAAAGATGGCGTGCCTGACGGTGTTCGCGCTAAGTTTTTGGTGAGCATTCAAAAGGGCGTCGAATCTCTGCACGCATTGCTAACGGATCTTACCGATCTTGCGCGGCTGGAGGCTGGTCACGAACAACGAAGCCTAAAGCGTTTTGACGTTGCAACGGTGCTGCAAGATCTGTGCGGAAACTACCAAGAAACGGCCGCCCGGCGCGGATTATTTCTGACCGTCGAGGGTCCGCCCAGTCTAAATGTGGACGGGGATGCAATAAAGGTTGCGCGCATCGCGCAGAACCTGCTCGTTAACGCGCTCATGTACACTGATCGTGGCGGGATAATAGTGACGTGGAAGTTGGAAAATGAGGGGGCGCCAGAGCGATGGATGCTGTGCGTGCAAGACACGGGACCCGGCTTCGATACAGGTCAAGTTAACCCTATTGCTCGCCAACTCAAACAAGCTACCGAAGAAGCACAAGACGTAGAAGATAAAGATGCGAACGCGGGCGGAAGCCCAAGTGGTGAGCCGGCTCCGACGCTTACTTCTCTATCCGCCGGCCAAAGTCCGCGTGCACCGATGGGTGAAGGAATAGGCTTGGCTATCGTAAAGCGTCTGTGTGAAATTCTTGACGCAAGTCTCGAATTACAAACTGCGCCTGGCGAAGGCACAACATTTCGGATTATCTTTCCGATACGCTATTAGACCCTTGCGCCGTCTCAATTAAAGCGCAACTGTCGACTTACGCTGGGGACGCAGAGGATTTGGATCCCTGTGGGGGATTTCCTTCGGCTCGATGGGATCTTGTTTTGGCGGGCGCTTCGCGCCGGGTGGGTCTCGGGCTGGCAGCTCGTCAAGCGGTTCGTCAATCGGAGGAGCGCGTTCCGTTTCAGTCATTGACCGGATTTCCACCTTCGCCTTCCCAGCGCACCAACTCTTCTTTGATCTCTGCGCGACGCCGCCGCTTACGAATGGTCCGGGTAAAATCCATACAAAGCATTCCTACCACGGCTGCTGCAACTACCCAGACAAGTTTACGAGTCATACAGACCCTCCGGGGCGGAAATCAGGCGTGGCGGATTAACAGGATCAAAATCAACCCATTGACCATCGCGCCATATTCCATCGGCCAATTCGATGTCCTCTGCGCCTTCAGCGCCGAGAACCCCGATTGCGCGTTGAGTCGCCTGATCGTCGGGCGCACGCACCGCCAGAAAGACTCCCGCTCGGCGAGGACTAGGCGCCGGACTATCGCTTTCCCCGGCGCCGCTGAGCCCACCCGCGAGCGAACCGGTGTAGGCGCCCACGCCCGCAGCTGCAACCGCGACAGCGGGACCTAACACGGGAACCGCGACCGCTGCCATACCCAGCGCCAGACCAATCGCCCCACCAGTAGCTGCGCCTGTCGCCGCTTCGTTTGTGCTTTCGGTTGCGCCCGGGTCCGACTCGATATGATCACCACCGATCGGCGTGGCATCATGCTGTCCTGGAGGATTGACATAAAAGACGCTAACGTCATCGGGCTTGAAATCCGCGCTAACCAAAGTGTCGGAAACCCTTTCGGCTTGATCGAACGTTTGAAAGCGACCTGCTATTATGGCTGACACGTATTTCTCCACTATCTAAATGACTTTAAATTTGGTAGTAAGGATTCCGGTGGCGATGCCGGCAGCGACCGGAATGCGGCGGACAATTTCAATAAATTGATCGACTCAAACGCATTCGACACCCGCTCTGCATTGATTTCGGCGGTCTTCGGCTTCGGGGGATCGCTACACGCAGATAAGCCCGCGATCGCAATGACCATGGCGGCCGCTGTGCGAACTATTCGGAGATAACAGTTTTCTCGTAATGAGGTAAGCATCTTTTCCTCCTGCGCCGCGACGCGCTTACATTCCGGTAGTGACGGCCAAAGTCAATGGGTATTTACAGGCTTCATTAGCGTTAGCTATGAGTCGGTTCGGGAGCCTTGCTCCCTCTACGAGGCCGGTGTAACTCAACGCTTCCCCATTACAATTGCAGCAAAAATCTTGTGCTGCAAAAATCTTGCCAATTTATCCTCATATACTGACAGGGTGAAGATCTAACTATACTACCGGTTTATTGATATCGTGATGTCACAAGTTTTCGCCGCGACACAACCTATCATTAATAAGGTCATCGGCCACCGCCCCCGGGATCGGGGAACTCAGATTCGCGGTCAAACGTTAATCGCGCTTCCTTTGAGACTCGCACCAGTTAAGAAAAACCCCGCGCGGGGCGGGGAAGATCCTTTTACCGAATGGCTGGGCTTTAGTTTGGATGCCCGAGCTGGGATAAATGACTTGCCGATTTGAATAAGCGATCCAAAAGGCAACGGTGATTATTGAACCGCAATGTTATTTTGTACTGCGGTCACTCCTTCGACGCTTTTCGCTAATTGCTCAGCTTTTTGCCGTTCCGCATCACTCTTAGCAGATCCAGCAAGTTGAACCGTACCGGCCGAAGTTTCAACATTGATGGCCAAGCCTTTCACCTCGTCATCCGCGAGTAACGCCGATTTAACTTTTGCGGTAATTGCCGTGTCGTCAATGGCTCGGCCCGTCGATTGTTCACCTTGTTTAGAGCAAGCGCCGAGCGCAGCCACTAAAGCGATTGCCAATAAAGCCGAACGCAGATGCGTAAACGTAAATGATGTCATCGAAATTGCTCCTTAATCAAAAAAGAAAACTACACTGTCCTCGTTTAAGCCAGGACCCTAGTGCTGAATTGATGAGCAATGTTCGTGCCAAACCGGACGTTAGAAATCTCAATTCCTTAACAGAATCCGACGGTGGCGCTGCGCCATGTTTCCCACGTCGGGCGGCTGAACACGCAGAAATTACAAATAAGCGTGTAAACTTTGCAGTAACCACTTCACGTCTTTTTTCACGACCATTCACGTTTGGCGGCTCAAATTATCCTGTGCCAGTTCGAATCAGGCGGACCTAGCGTCGACCATCGATTTCTGACTTCGGCAAGGTTTGGTGAACATTTCGATTTAATTTCGGTCGATTGAACCGTAAGGCCAGGCGCATATTTGCGACTGAAACAAGTTACGCGACTTGAGGATTAAAGGAGATTTCGAATGAAACGCGCGATATTTTTATTATCGGTTTTACTTTTTGGGAGCAATGCTATGGCGTGGGATGCGGCGAAGTTCAGGAAACCCAGTGAACGCGAACTAAAGCAGAAGCTCACGCCCGAACAGTTCAATGTGACGCAACATGAGGGCACCGAAGCGCCGTTCCGCAACGCTTACGATGACAACAAGCGCGCTGGCCTGTATGTGGACATCGTTTCCGGCGAGCCCCTTTTCAGCTCGCTCGACAAATACGATTCCGGCACCGGTTGGCCCAGCTTTAGCCGCGCGCTTGTTCCGGGAAACGTTACGTTGAAGGCAGACCGCAAATTCTTCAGTGTTCGTACCGAAGTGCGTAGCAAGCACGCCGACTCGCATCTCGGCCACGTGTTTGACGACGGCCCCTCGCCGACCGGCAAGCGCTTCTGCATGAACTCCGCCTCCATGCGCTTTATTGCCGCGAAGGATTTGGAAAAGGAAGGATATGGCGAATATCGAAGTCTGTTTGAAAAAGCGGCAGTAAAATAACCCGCGTTGATTGCTGCCTCATGCTAAAGGTCAGGCATGAACCCTGTTGATTTTTACGAACTACAAGCTTGCATCGGATAAACTGTCGCCTTCTACTTAATCCGGAGGCACGCGATGCATTTACTTCTAAAAACGTTGGGAAACCTTGGTGTCATTTTTTCCCTTTTCTTGCCTCTCGTGGCAGTGGCCGCGGACAAGTCGGTGATTGGCGCCTGGAAGCTGCTGTCGTGGGTGTCGGAAGACGCGGAATCGGGCAAGCTCACCAATGTGTTCGGAGAGCAGCCTAACGGCCATTTAATCTACACCGCCGGCGGGCGCATGATCGTCAATCTCTCAGCCGATGGTCGCAAGCCGCTCAGTGGTGATCGCTTCAGCACGCCTGCGGACGAGCGTGCGCAGGCTTTTTCCACTGGCATTGCCTATTCCGGCACCTACGACATCACGCCTGAGGGCATCATGCACCACGTCGAGGTGGCGACCTTTCAAAACTGGGTCGGCACCGAGCAATTCCGTTACGTTACCGTGGACGGCGATACTATGAATGTCAAAACGCCGCCCATCAAAGGCCCGCCCGATGGCAAGACTAAAGTCATGACTTTGGTATTCAAGCGGCTCGAATAAGCACCGGCGCTACCTGCTCTTCACGCCTACGGCGCGCGACATGACACAATAGCGCTCTGCACGTACGACGTCCAAAGCGGCGGTGGG
>JALYOK010000302.1 GCA_030856925.1 Pseudomonadota bacterium | reverse complement strand
GTAATCGTCAGCGATGCCCATAGCTTGCGGAAATCCGGCGAGAGCCACAGACCTCGAAACGCACGGCGCGACCATCGTTGCAACGGTTTCATGACGACACCTGTTGGTCATCCGCGACCAGCGGTTTGCGGACACCATGGAGAGTGGTTGAAACTCCCCGCCACACGACGGACTGCCGGGCGGACGTTAGGCGCAGGCGCTAAAAGCCCACGCTAATGTTTGTTGTCTTGCCCCCCGCGCTCGACGTCGTAATAGAGCCACGCATGCTCGTGATAGATGTGCTTCTTGTAGCCGCGGACCCACGGCCGGACGAGGGTGTTTTCGATTCGGTAAACGCCCAAATCCCACGGATTGTAGGCGACGATCAACTCGCTCATGCGACGGTACAAACCGTTGCGTTCTGGCCCGTCGGGCAGACGTTTCGACCTGCGATAAAGCTCATCGTATTCGGCGTTGCGAAAACGCGCGTAATTGGACTGTCCGATGTTCGGGCTGTATAGCAATTGCATGAAGGCGTCGCCCTCGCCGTACGTCGTGATCCAACCAACCGGCCACATCTGCAGTTGCCCAGCCCGGCCCATCTTCAATAAATCCGGCCACTTCTGCTTGACGAATTCGATTTTCACGCCAATCGCCGTCATGCTTCGCTTCCACAATTCGTCGCGTTCGCGGTCGCGGTTGGATGGCGTGCTGCCCATTTTCAGCACCAGCGGCGATCCGTCGGGCAAATCCCGCCAGCCATCGCCGTCCTTGTCTTTGTAGCCGAAATGGTCGAGCAGCGCCTTCGCGGTCGGCGGATCGTAGAGCACGTTCGCCTTGAGCCCTTGCGTGTGTCCAGCCACCGGTGGCGGGATCGGCTGGGACGCCGCAATCGCCTGGCCCTGCCACCAGACGTCGATCAAGTCACGCGTGTTGAACCCCATGATGACGGCGCGGCGGAGCGCAATCTTGTCAGGCGTGTAACCACCGACTACAGGATCGTCCATGTTGAAATAGCAATAGGCCAGTGCCGGCTGCGTCGCGCGCTCGAGACGCACGCCTTGGGCAACGTAGCTCGCCTTCAGTTGGGCCGGCGGATCGAGCACATTCGTGACCAAGTCGGCGGCGACATTCGCGTAATCGAGTTCCCCGCTGTTGAAGGCCAGCAGTTGCGGACTCGACTCTTCGATGATCGATACCTCGATGCGGCCTACCAACGGCAGGCGCCGGCCCTTCATCGCTTCGAGCAAAGCGCGATCCGACGCTTCGCCGGTAACCGGAAATACCTGCTCGCGGAAATTCGGGTTCGCCTCGAGCACGATTTTCTGACCACGCCGCCACTCGCGCAAGCGAAACGGCCCAGTGCCGACGGGATTGGCCATCACCCAGCCGCTGGCATCGCGGTAAGCTTCGACGACCTCGCGCGCCACCGCGGTCATCGGCGCCTGGGTCATATACCCGAGCATCACGAAATCCGGCTCCTTCAATGTGAGACGGATCGTGTAGCGATCGATTGCGCGCAAGCCCTCCATGACGGCGTCGTAGTCGAATTTTCCGGTCTCCTTGGCCTTGGCGACGACTTCGTCAGCGCCCACGACTTTGCCGTTCAAATACCAGAGAAATGGCGCACGCATCTTCGGGTCCAGCAGACGCTTCCACGAATACACGTAGTCGGCGGCCGTCAGCTCGCGCTTCCTGCCTTTGAACGCGGGGTCGTCGGCAAAATAGATGCCCGGTTTGACCTTGATCGTCCACGTGCGGCCGTCGGGCGATAGTTCCGGCATCGCCGCCGCGGTCTTCGGAATACGTTGATAGGGCCGCGCAAAGTAGTCGTATTCATAAAGGGCGTCGAAAATCGCGCGCTCGATATGCGACGAGTAATAGTCGGACGTCGCCTGCGGATCGAAGCCCGTCTCCGCAATGGGGAACATCACGCGAATCGTTTTCGCGGGATCCGCCCACGGCGCCTTGGTTTGCGCGATCACGGCCGGTGCAACCGCGATCGCGCCGGCGAACAGCACGAGATTGGTCGCGGCGCGCAGCATCATCGCCGCGTGGCGCAGCGTCTTGGTGCGACCGGTTTGGCCGGCATCTTCGTATCGATGTCGTAGTATTGCCATGGGTGCCGCGCAATCGCGTGATCGCTACTGGCGGAATATCGCACATCGCGCGCTATAGTGCCGCAATGGCCATGATCGAGACACCGAGACCAAATCCCGACCGGGGTTTGTGTATCCATATTTTCTACGTTTCTTCGGCGATGGTGGGCGTGTGCCTCACGGTTATCGGGTTGGTCCAGGTCATTGTCTCGATCAAAACTGTGGAGACGATCGCAGACGACCTGCTCGCCGCCGATGCACTGCTGTTTCTCATCGCTTCTCTTGTCGCGTATTGGGCGCTGCGCACGCCCGGCGCCCCGCGAGTCGCGGGCCTAGAGCGCATTGCCGACGGCATCTTCGTGTGCGCAATCGCGCTGATGGTCGCGATTTGCGGTTTCATGACGTTCGCGACGTCCGGGCTTTAAAGTGGAGTTCTGCGCGCTCATTCGCTCGTGCGCTTAACGCAAACGTCTGCGCTCAAGCACTCGGAGTGACGTCACGATCCGACGCAACGCCGAAGGCCCCACCACCCGGGGTTTGGATGACGAACACGTCGTTCGGTTGCATCGCCACTTCGCACGTGGCGCCGAATTCCTCGCGCACCCCATGCGC
>JALYOK010000265.1 GCA_030856925.1 Pseudomonadota bacterium | reverse complement strand
GGTCAGGGATAAGAGCTCCGCGCCGCGGGCAAAAAAATGATCGAACTGAGCAACATCCGACATCGCTACGGTGATCGCGTGGTATTGGACGTGCCTAGTTTTCAACTCGCCGCCGGCGAAGAATGCCTGATCCTAGGCTCATCGGGCAGCGGCAAGACCACGTTACTGCACATACTTGCGGGCATCCTCCAGTCGAGCGAGGGCGAAGTGAAGATCGGCGGAACCAGGTTGAATGAGATGAGTGGCGCGGCACTCGATCGTTTTCGTGGCCAGAACATCGGCATCGTGTTGCAAAAGCTGCATCTCATCGCGCCGATTTCCGTGCTGCAAAATTTGCTGTTGGCGCAGACCTTGTCGGGCCGGCCGCCGGACGAATCCGCCGCGATGAAGCTACTGGAAAACCTCGGCATCGCCTCGTTAAGCAAATCGAAGCCCACCCAGTTGTCCCACGGCCAGGCCCAGCGCCTCGCCATTGCGCGCGCGGTCATCAATCAGCCCAAGCTGCTCATCGCCGATGAACCGACGTCTAACTTGGATGACAAGCATGCCGAAGAGGCGCTCCAACTCTTGCGCTCCCAGGCCCATGCTTGCGGAGCCGCGCTGATATTGGCCACCCACGATGCCCGCGTCAAGAAGCATATTGTGCGCCGGTTGGAACTGGTTTCATGATGAAAAAAGAAAATGTCATCCTGAGCAAAGCGAAGGATCTGCTTTATCAGGCTTACCAAGCGCCGCAGACAGCAGATTCTTCCCCCGGATCAAGTCCGGGGCTGAAGGCGCGCTCAGAATGACAGTCGATTCGATATGAGATTATTGCAACTTGCCTTTGCCTACCTGCGCCACCGCCCGCTCAACACCCTCCTCAATGTGATCCTGTTGGCGCTAGGCGTAGCGATGATCGTTGTGCTGCTGCTCTTCTCCACGCAAATGGAAGATCGCCTCACGCGCGATTCCCGCGGCATCGATATGGTCGTCGGCGCAAAGGGTAGCCCGTTGCAACTCATCCTCTCCAGCATCTATCAGATCGACATGCCGACGGGAAATATTGCCTTGGCTGACGCGAAAAAACTCAAGTCCCATCCGATGATCAAGACCATCGTGCCGCTCGCGTTGGGCGATGCGTTCCGTGGGTTTCGCATCGTCGGCACGGAACATAGTTATCTCGGTCTCTACGACGCCAAGCTCGCGCAAGGCGAATTGTGGAGCAAGCCGCTCGACGCCACGCTAGGCGCGAAAGTTGCGAAAGTAACCGGGCTCAATCTCGGCGATACCTTCACTGGCTCCCACGGCCTCGGCGCGGGCGGCGGTGAGCATGAGGCAGCGCCGTTCAAAGTCGTCGGCATCCTCGCCGAAACCGGCAGCGTCGCCGATCGTTTGGTGCTGACGGGGATCGACAGCGTCTGGAAAATGCACGAGCATCACGCCGAACACGATGCCGAAGAAACGGACGCCGGCAAGGAAGTCACCTCACTTCTGATCCAATACCGTTCACCGCTGGCCGGCGCCTCGCTGCCACGGGAAATCAACAGCCAGAGCGCCATGCAAGCCGCCTCGCCAGCGTTCGAAACCGCGCGGCTGTTATCGCTGGTCGGCTTCGGCGTCGACACCTTGCGCGCCTTCGCCATCGTCCTAATGGCGAGCGCGCTGCTCTCCATGTTCATTGCCCTGACCAACACCTTGGACGAGCGCCGCTACGACCTCGCCATCATGCGCACCCTCGGCGCGGGGAACGCATGGCTATTCGCGCTGGTCTTACTGCAAGGCGTGTTACTGGCCGGTATCGGCGCACTGCTCGGCTTGGTGCTCGGCCACCTGGCTGCACAGTCCCTCGGAATGTGGTTCAATATCACGCAACAAATGGCGTTCACCGGAATCACGTGGGTGAAAGAGGAAATGTGGTTGATCGCGGTCGCGGTCTTGGTTGGAATAATCGCGGCGATATTGCCGGCGCTCCGCGCCTACCGTACCGACATCGCGAAAACGTTAGCGAAAGAATGAGGAGAGAACATGCTTAATCAGAGGTTTCCTAAATTGATCGTTTTGGTTTCCGTCGTAGCACTGTGCGGCGCGAGCCAAGGGAAAGACAAATACAAAACCTCCGGCGACAGCAATCCCGCCGCCGCCGCGCAAAGCACAACGCCCCATGCGATGAATCCCGAGCAGGCGGGCATGGCGCAAGCGCTGTTGCCGAAAATACCGGGGCTTACCTCCTGGGAATTGTTGCAACAAGCGGAGTTAATGAATCTCAATTCCAGCGGTCCCCGCAAGAGCCACATCGGCGAGCCGGGCAAGGGTGGTGTATTCGGCGTCTCGCCGGAAGACGATACGCCGGCGAAATTCGAAGTCGTCTTCAGTCCCGAAGTGAAAAAGCTCAACAACAAAGAAATCAAAGTCGCGGGATTCATGATGCCCATCGAACAGCGCGAAATCCACAAACGCTTCATGCTCTCCGCCGTCCCACCCGGCTGCCCATTCTGTTTGCCCGGCGGACCAAATTCCATCATCGAAGTCTTCGTCAAGAAACCGCTCAAATACACGACCGACGCCCTCGTACTGAGCGGCACCATGAATTTGCTCAAGGACGACCCGACCGGATTCTATTACCGCATGACCGAGGCGGCCGAATTTCGCTGAGACACCGCGCCAGGCGCCCCGTGGATATTGACTCCTGGCAATGCATGGCTTAAGAGGCGCGTTGGTATTGTCTCTCCGGCTACCACGAAAGGGGCGGGACCCGCCCTTCATGTGCAATAAAAATAAATCTCGGATACACTAACGCCACATGAAGCTTACCGTCGCTTATCGCCGCAATCGTTGGACAGCGTTTTTCATCACGCTGCTGGCCGCGACCTTGTTTGTGGCGAGCCCGATCACGTCGTTCGCCCACTTGCTTGGCGCCCATGGATCGGTGTTGGCGCAACAATCCGACGATGGCCAGCGGGCGCCCCACGCACCGCTGTGTAAGCTTTGCCTTGGTTTCGTCGCAGGGTCGGCCGCGGCGGATAACCATGTTCCTTCGCTCGCAATCGTTCTTCCCCCGCAGCAATCCCCAGAAACCGCGCCAGTCGGGCATTTCCGGCCCGTCCCATTCGCGCCCTATCGCTCTCGCGCACCACCCATTCTCTAGTCGTTTGTAGATTTTTCGTGCTTAGTCCGGCCTGTTCGGGCTGAGTGCTTATATCTTTTCGACGAGGAGAATCATGGTTACCAAACGCACGATGGTCGCGTCCGCCGTGGCCGCAATATTTTCCATTAGTCCAAGCGGCTGGGCTGACGATATTCAGGCCATTCGAAACGAAATAAAATTCATTAGAGACGATTACGAATCACGCATTAAAGCCCTTGAAGAACGTTTGAAGGATACCGAAGCGAAGGCGCAGAAAGCCGAAGCCTCCGCCGCGAAGGCGGAAAGCAAAGCGCAAGAAGTCGCCGCCGCGCCACCGCCGCGCGCGGCGACGGGACAGAATGCATTTAACCCCGGTATCGGCTTGATCCTCTCGGGCTTTTACAAAAATTTGTCGAAAGATCCGGACGTGTTTCCCTACCGCATCGGCGGCTTCGTACCGAGCGGGGATGAAGTAGGCCCGGGAGGGCGCGGCTTCAGCTTGAGCGAATCGGAGCTCAATGTATACGCCAACATCGATCCCTATTTCTATGGCCATTTGACTGCGGCAATCACCGGCGAAAATGAAGTGGAGGTCGAGGAAGCATTCTTTAAAGCATTAGCGTTGCCTACCGGGTTTTCCATCAAGGGCGGCCGCTTTTTTTCGGGCATCGGTTACTTGAATGAGATTCACGCTCACGCCTGGGATTTCTCCGATCAACCGCTAGCTTACCAAGCATTCCTAGGCGGCCAATATGGCCAAAACGGCCTGCAGGGCAGATGGCTTGCGCCGACGCCGTTCTTTCTCGAGTTTGGCGCCGAAATCGGCAACGGGCAAAACTTCCCCGGCCAGACGCGAAGCAAAAATGGCGGCAACGGCGGCGCGGGATTCTTCCATGTGGGTGGCGACTTGGGTGTGTCGACCAGTTGGCGCGCGGGACTCTCGCACCTTTACCACCGAGTGAAAGATCGCGATCCGTTTGAGGACGAGAGCGGCGCCTTCGGTGGCATCAGTAACCAGTTCTCGGGCAAGAGCAACCTGAGCATTGCCGACTTCGTATTGAAGTGGGCGCCGAAC
>JALYOK010000254.1 GCA_030856925.1 Pseudomonadota bacterium | reverse complement strand
GGGTCACGAAACGTGGAAGGATACCAACGGCGCCTGGAAAACCGGTGGCGGCACCACGTGGGTCACGGGATCGTACGATCCGGAGTTGAATCTCATCGTCTGGGGTACCGCCAACCCGGGTCCGGACTGGGACAATGCCTATCGTCCCGGCGACAACCTGTGGACGGACAGCACTCTTGCGCTTGATGCCGATACGGGCAAGATCAAGTGGGGCTTCCAACACACGCCGAACGATCCGTACGACTACGACTCCATTGCGGAGAACACGTTTGTCGATACCAATATCAACGGCAAGTTCGTGCGTTCGACCATTCATTCCAACCGCAACGGCTTCACCTATGCGCTGGATCGCAAGACCGGAGAGTTTCTCTGGGGAACGCAGTTCGTCGACAAACTGAATTGGACACCCGGCCTCGACGCGAAAGGTAAACCGGTCTCGTATAACCCCAAAGTCGACGTTCAGACCTACGCGAAGGGCACGGCGGCGGGACGAGGCAAGGCGACCAAGGGACGCGGTGAAATAGAAGGCGTGCTGGAGCCGGGCCACATGGGCGGCAAGAACTGGCCGCCAACAGCCTACAGCCCGCACACCGGCCTTTACTATATCCCGACGATAGAAGGCTGCAACAAGGCGTATGCTGAAGTCACGGTGGCCGGCGCTCACAAACCCCGCGACCTGTTCTTGGGCGGCGCGCCGTTCACGACGTTCGATGATCCGAACTGCGGACGAATCAGCGGTAGCATTACCGCAATCGACGTGACCAACGGCAAGATCGCCAAGAAACATCGGACGAAGCATCCGCAGTTGGGAGGCTTGATGACCACGGCCGGTGGGTTGGTGTTCGCTGGCTACGCGGAGGGCCAAGTTGTGGCGCTCGATGCCGAAACGCTGGAAGAAGTATGGCGCTTCGAGACGGGCTCCGCGATCAATGCGCCGCCCATGTCGTTTATGGCGGACGGCAAGCAGTACATCGCCATCGAAGTGGGTCTGGGCGGCGCCTGGCCGCAGTGGTTTGTCAGCGCCACGCCTGAACTGAAGGCTCAAGTGCCGAGCAACATGTTGTACGTGTTCGCGCTCCCTTAAGCGGGCGTGTCTAAAGCACGGGCTGGCGCTACGGTGCGCCGGTCCGTGTCTCTATCTTTCCATACATTAAAGAATCAACATGATAAAGATCAAAGCAGGAAAACGTTGGCCCGACGCTGCGAAAGCCCTCGCCTTCGCGGCCGCCTCATTGTGGTCGGTACACTCGAGCACGGTGGCTGTTGCCGAAGAGGAAGACCGGCCGGTGATCAAAGTTCCGCGTGGCGGCGGGCGGGAGCTGTTCCAGAATTGCGTGCTCTGCCACAAGTACGACGGCAGGGGCGGACCAAGTGAGGGCGGCTACGGAGCGGATTTACGTGTGACGACGCTCACTCACCAGGAACTGGTAAACGTTATCACCGATGGCCGGATGTCGAAAGGAATGCCCCCTTTCAAGGGCATCCTTGACGACGAGAAGATCGAGACGCTCGCGACCTTCATCGAGGTAGAGTTGAAGCTAAAGCAGTAGCGTGACAGCGAATGCCTATTCGCCGCGCACATTATGTTGCGCGGATTGCTGTCTGCAGTGAATCGGCCGGCTTAGTTGCCGGCCATTTTCTTTGCTTCTGTTACTTGGTCTGGAGTCATCTTTTCCGCCAGAATATTGCGCCATCTGACCAAATAATCGGCGCCGCCTGCGATCCCCTCGCTCAGCCATACGTACGCCTGAACGTAATCTCGGTGCGCTCCCCAACCCAGTTGAAGATAGACCATTTTTAACAGCCGCTCCCCGTTCCGGTCTCCGTGGGCAGCGAGCTGGCGGGAAAGGGAAAGGGCTTCTGAGAAATCGCCTGACGTGCGGGCGTTGTCGTAAGCGTTGCGCCCCTTGGCGTAAGCCGCCACCCGCTCGCCCGCCTCCGCCTGACAAGTGGCCGCATCTTCTGACGCACATTCCGTTTCGGCGGCGGTAACCGAACTGATCCCACTCGTCCCAGACATCACTGCAAGCACAAAACAAATCGAGAGGCCGACAAAGTAGCGCTCTACGACCGATGCGTTGCTAGCATTTTCCCTTGGCGCGGGCTGATGCAGGCGCTTAGTGGGGCGCGTCCTTCCCAAAGAAACAGGCGAAAATCGAACTAGGCACTGCATAACGCTATCTCCAACGCTGACTGGCACAATGTAAATCCGGCGATCCAGGTTTGGTATTGCAACTGAGCTACTTGGCCGCGGCCGTGTTCTCGGCGAGAAACTTCCCTGCCTTTGCGGTATCGTAATAAAAGCTCACGGAATCGAACCTGCCGCTCGAAGCCAATTCGTAGATGCCAACCATTTCGATCTGCAGGGGCGTGCCGGAAGGCGTATGGACGGCATCCCACACGAACACCACGGCAGCCGAACGTCCACTCACCAGTATTTTTTTCGTGACGTACTTGGCCTTGAAGTTCTTGAACTCCCAAGCGAAATAGTCCGCGAAATCTTTCTTCCCTTGTTGATCCGAGACGGGGCTGTGCCGGCGCACGTTGTCGGTGAAATATTTCATCCACCCCGCGGGATCGTTCGCCTCCATGGCCTGGTTATATTCATCGATCGTTTGAACCAGGATATGCTCGACCTGCATTTCCACGGCTCCGGCTGCGAATGCAGGTGGCGATGGATACGGTAAGAGACATAGAAACGCCACGGAAACGTAGCGAATCGCTGAAACAAACTTACTCATTAGACTTCTCCTGTTCATCTTGTCATGTGAAATTGAACCACTCCACGTCTCCCGGGCGGGAGTAAGGTCGAGGCATCGTCACCGGCCATCTCAATTTCAGTATCGGATTCGGATAGTGTCCTCTCAGGCCTCAGGGGATTTTATGCCAATAGCGCTGTTTTGAGCAGAAAATCGCGAGGAAAATACTGGTGGCCTGGGGCGGAATTGAACCACCGACACAAGGATTTTCAGTCCTCTGCTCTACCAACTGAGCTACCAGGCCATTTTTTGTAGCGATTATTACGGAAGTCCACCCCTCAAAAAATAGGACTGCTCGAATGCTTACCGAGTAGTTTTCTCACTGATGGGAATGGGTGCGCTTTCTGAAATAAACAACTTTTTTGTTGATCGGGATTATAACAGCAGCGCTCGCGTCGATCTAGCCGCTGTATCGGGCCACGACATATTGCACTGATGGGACCTCAAATACTTGCTGATGACCAGCATAGGGAGATTGTAATCGTAACGCATGGTTAGGGCGATAGCGGTTGCACCAGGTCAAGGCCGCGCGATAGCGATCTTGACCCGGCTGATCTGAAGTCTCAATTTCTTCTCAACGTAACCCGGTGTCGCAACCATCGCGTGCTCACCCGCCGCTTCGCTTTTGACGTAGATATTGCAATCATCGGCATAGCGGCAGAATCGGTGTCCCCGGAGCTCCGGTTCGCGGTCCAAGTCCGTCAGCAGGAAATTCGACAGCAGCCTTCCAGTGAGTGCGCGCTGCCGGGGCGCACCAAATAAAAACCCCGCTGGAGCGGGGTTTCAGCGGCGCGGCGCGAATCAACGTTTTTTGGAACGAGAACCATGAACCAAAACCCGCGCGGTAGATGCTCTCGAACACCGCCAGCGGCTTCGTGTCGGTGACGATCAGCAAGAACGCCGCGCAAATGGCAAATCCTACGACGATGGCGCCGATGGGGATGAGCAATCGTTCAAGCCAGGTGATCACCGCGCGCGTCAAATCCGCCGAATCGCGCTCGATGCGCGGGCTGCCGGCGGGCGTGGAAATCAGAACGGACTCGTGCGTAGCCATAACCCAACTTCCACAGTTAGCGATGTAGTGTCCTTTAAAATCCAATAGTTAGTTTAAAAGTCGCCACTACATTTGAGGGGAACCTTCAACCGCTGTGGCAGGGTAAGGCCAAGGCGCTCAATCAGGATCGCCTGCGCGGGATCGGGACGCACCACACAGCGGATGCGCAATTCACGGTGGGTCGCATCGGCCAGTGGCAACACAATGTCGGCGGCGTGAATGCGCGAGAACTCCGTCAGAATCGTTCGTGGCGCATGTCCGAGTCCCGCACGTGACTGCCATTGCTGCAACGTCTTCCACAAGGCATAGGCGATGAAGCAGATCAGAATATGCGCCTTGATGCGTCCTTGCTTGTGATGCCAGATCGGGCGAATCGCCAGATCGGACTTTTGGATGCGGAAGGCGGCCTCGGCTTCGGTCAACTGGATGTAGGTTTGCCACAGCGCTTCATCGGTCCACTCGCGGATGTTGGTGCGCAGGATGTAGACCCCTTCAGTAAGCCGCGCCCAGTCGGCCCAGTCGGGACGGTGCGTGCGCGTCATGCGGATGCCCGAAGGGTGTGTCACATCCTCGGCGATCGAAATCGAGAAGGCGCCCGCGGCGCGGCTGTTACGCCCCAGCAGTCGTCCGATCTGGCGCTCGATCACGCCGCGATCCAGCGGCTTGTGGCTGTGCTGAATGCGCCGCTCCAAGCTTGCGAGCGCGTCCTCGATGCGCGCCTTGAAGCGCTCGTGCATGGCGCGCTCTTTCTCGACCCGCGCCGCCGAGCGGCACAGCAGGAAGGTTTCATCCCCGCCGGGGCTGCGGCATAGCTTTACCTCGACATCATCGCGGATGTGCCGCCAGTGGGCGCTGTCTTCAATCTCTTTAGCGAAGCGTCTAAGTTCCGCCTTGGGCGTGCCGATCACGTAGCGCCGTCCTGTCTGGTTGAGCCACGCCACGTTCTTCTGGCTCACCATCCCGCGATCCATCACCCACACTCGGTTGGCCTTGCCAAAGCGCGCCTCTATGCCCGCGACGACTTCCTGCACGGTGGTCACGTCGGTAGTGTTGCCAGGGAAGATCTCGTAACCGAGCGGCATCCCTTCGCGCGTGACCACCAGGGCGATGTTCACCTGCACGCAATCGGGCCGGTGGTCGCGGCTGTAGCCGCGCTTGGCGATGGCTGGATCGGCCACCCCCTCGAAATAGGTGCTGGTCACGTCGTAGAGCAACAGGTCGTAGTCGATCTCGAACAGTTCGCCGAAGCGCCGCACCAGGTGCGCTTCAATGGCCTCTTTGTGCGGCAGCAGCCGATCCAGCGCCCGATACAGCCGCTCGTCGTAGATGCGCTCGGGCGCCACGTCTAAGAGGTCTTCCAGCGCCGTGGTGCGATACCACTGCTCGGCCACGTGCAGTTCGGTGGCTGGCCTCGGGCCACTCGACGGCTCGCACAGCCGCCCGATCACGAGGATGGCGATCACTTCGGCCCACGCTACCGCCTCGCGTCCACGCGGCAGCAGTCCACTCAGCAGTTCGTCAAACTTGAGCGCTCGCCACAGTGTCCAGCCGAGCCACGCCGCGCCAAAGCTTCTGGAGCGTTCCAGGCGCACCGCGTCAAGCCGAACCTTGACGGCCTCTACCGGCGCGTGGGTTTCAAACAGGTGGCCTTGTGAACGCTCCGCTGTGCGCCCGGTGATCTCGCGCGCAAGCGCTGTTGCGCGGGCGCGCCCCTGGGCATCGAGTTCTCCGAGTTGCGCTACCGTCTCCTGCGTCACCTTGCGGCCACGGCGAACCGAGCGTACCAGTTGCCAGTAGACGTGCGTCTTGCCGTCTTTGCGCCGTGTGGTGTGTCGCAGATACATGGGCCCAATTCTCGGCGCGGCCCGACCAACCGGCAATATACTTGGTCGCCACTACACGCGCTTTTTACCGCTCAACGCGCGAAATCGCACCCATCGGCGACTAGTCGGTCAGTCCATACAGAGAGAAAATCGCGTGTCGCCGGTGCGCAACAGCACCCAAAAATACGCTCTCGCGGGGGCGGGTGTGGAAGTTGGGTTAGCACCCGCAGCACGCCGTAACTGAACTTTGTCGGGTCCGAACTGGCGCCGACCATGGCGATGGTCTTTACCTCGCACAAAATGCTTGCCAGATACTGTTCCGGATAGTTTTCGTCGTGGTTCATGGTTTGTCCTCCAGGGTTTGCGACCCTGCACGAATGCCTGCCTTCAATTCATCAGGCCTCAAGGGGCTTTGGAATGGATTTCGATAAAGTTTATCGTGACTTTCAACACCTACATTGAGCGTGCAATCGCTTCGGGGCAGCGCTACACACAGCAGCACATAGCCGTCTGAAATCTGGCGGCCGTTGAGTGCGACACCCGCGCTCTGATCGACGTCGCCGTCCAAAAGTTTCGCGGCACAGGATATGCAACCTCCGTAGCGGCAACCATAGGGCAGCGACACACCGTGCTCCTCGAGCGCATTGAGAAGCGTCTTGTCGCCATCGACTTGGAAAGTCTGCCCGCCGAGATTCGCGAGCGTGATGGTGAAGCGTTCCGCGCTATTTCTGTCATACCTCTTGTGCTGCGGTGACTGTGCCATCGCCACCTAAATCCAAATGTCAGAGGTGCAGTCGCCACCCGGATAGCGGGTTTCATGGCAGCGCGACGGGCCGTTCGGTTCTTTGCCAAAGTCAACGAAAAAGTCGGGGTTGATCGACATGCCGCCTGCGACCGTGTTGCAATCAACCATCAACATACAGCCCCCCTTCTCGCGAATCTCCGGATAGAACTGATTGTCCCAGGTGGAGAACAGCGAAGTCGTGACAAATAGTCGCTTGCCGTCGAGCGAGAGCTGAATCATCTGCGGGCCGCCGGTGATTTTGCGGCCATTGACTGGCGGCGCCTTGCCAAGCAGGCCTCCCATCCAAACCTGGCCGGTGAGTTTTGGATTGGACGGATCGGAGATGTCGTATTGGCGTAGATCGCCATGGAGCCAGTTCGAAAAGTACAGGAAGCGATCATCCATCGAGAGCAGAATGACCGTAATCAGGCCAGGCAGCGGAATGGGCCATTCCGGATGACGCGCATTTTCGACGTCGATGATTTTTTCGACGATCCACTTGTCGTCTTTCTTGTACCAGTGAATGATGTTTGACGATAGCGCAGCGCCGACAAAGCCATGGCTGGAGTCGGGATTGTGGTGAAATCGCACTTCGAGCGGGACCAGACCGTCTTCACCCAGATAGACCGTCTTCTCGACGCTCTTTTTCTCGAGGTCCCAGAAGTGAATTTCGCGGCCGTATTTCAGAAGCCCGACTTCTTCCAGATCAAAGCCCGGCATGAAGGTGTTTGGCGCTGCCCATTCGCTCGAGACCATCACATTGTGGCGCGGCTGATACCAGAAATCGTAGTTGAACTTCATGCCGCCCAGGTCGTTTTCCCAACGCCCGACAATTTCGAAGTCTTCGTTCAGATGCAGAAAGCCGCCGGGAGCGTTTCCCCGGGCGTCACCTAGCATAGAGATGATAATGTCGGAGCCGAGACAATGCACGGTGTGCGGCGCCGACAAGTTGGTCTTTTGTTTGATCTCATCGCCACTGATCACTTTGTGCAGTCGTGGCGCCCGAGGGTCCGTCACACAGTCGACAATGTGTACGTTAGTGGAACGCACTCCCGGCAAGATCAGATAGCGCCGCTCTTTGCTCGCATCGCCATGGCATGACGAGCAGGCATTCCAGCCAGTATGGTGTAGCTCATCGCCGATGCCGGGCATTTCCAGCCTGCTGATGACTTGCGAATAGCTGGGACTCGCGGGATCGGCGTCGATTGTTGCCAAATAGTCCGGCTTCTGGATACCGGTGCCGATATAAAGCGCGACTGTATAGAGCAGCTTCTCGCGCGGCGCTTTCATCGCGTCTGCGGGGGACGCGTATCCCGGCCCGCAACAGGCCGTCTCTTCAATTTTGGTCATTTGATTCCACCGACGCAGTCGCGCAGAACTTGAAGGTTATCCCGTAGTAAAGACGATTGGTCATAATCAAAGCCGCGAGCTTGCACTTTGTTATAAGGCTCACGCGTGAGAGGAAAGCCCTGCTTTCATTGTAAGACTGAGAAGTTGGGAAGCCCCATTCTTTGATATTACCCCAAAGGAGCTCACGGCTAAACCCTATACGTCGGAAGCATAAATGGGGGCATTTCTCAAGTTACGAAAAGCCCACAAGGGGTACCGGCAAGGCGTCCCAGTGTTAATGGTTGCATAAAAGGGCGTTTACAACCGCTATGCAAAATAATTGGCAATATGTGATACTTCCGTCAAAGCGTTGCCTAGTCCTTTTTGCGCTCCGGGAACAAAAGATTTCGCGAGTTTAAACCCTGGGGCCGTTACTTTTATATCGAAGGAGGTCCAATGAAACATGTCTCTTTAATCGTCGCCGTTTGCGCCATGATGTCGTCTTATGCCTTTGCTGCCGATCTTTGTTCGGTCGCGCCTAAGCACTGCAAAATTTTGAAGGAAGACGCCAAAGTTCGCGTCATCGACTTTAAGACCAAAAAAGGTGATAAATTCCCGATGCACTCGCACCCAGCTTTCGTGGTCTACATCGTCAAAGCAGGGAAAACGAAGTTCACCTTAGAGGATGGAACGTCAAAAGAAATGTCGTCGAACGACGGTGACGCTCAGATCAATGCGCCCGTCACCCACTCTCAGGAACATCTAGAGGACTCGCATGTCATCATTGTGGAATGGAAGCAATAAAAGTATTGCCTAGTCCAAACCCGGGGGTGTGCCCAGCGCATTCCCCGAATGTTCTCGCGCGGCGTGGTTCGCTAGGAGGTAATTCGGTTATGGTTGCGGCGATAGCGTGTGTTGCACTCTCCTCCTTTGCGCAGCGCGGGGAGGGGCTCGTAGAAGGGTGCAATTTTAGTCATCGTCGATGGAGACATTGAGCAATCTGGCGCAGGGTGGATC
>JALYOK010000242.1 GCA_030856925.1 Pseudomonadota bacterium | reverse complement strand
GCCTAATAGGAGTGCGGCGTCCCGGCAGGCATGGCTTGACAGGCAATGGCCCAAGGTGGCCCTATGGCCCCAGGCCACCCCGGGCCAGCCCCACACCCCGTATCCATGTGCCTTCTGGCGCCGCCTGTTTTAGAATTCTATAAAACCAAATCCAGCGTCCGACCGTGTTACCGGAGATATGTCATTCGACGATAACTACGCCGTCCTCGTTCAGCCGACTTATCCTGGCTAAGGTGTAGCCAAGCAAAGTCGCCAGTACGTGCCGGGTATGTTCGCCGACACGAAACGGGGCAGGGTTGCGGGGCGCTGTGGGTTCGCCATCCAGTTGAAATGGCGTGGCTGTGACGCGAACTTTTTTGCCTCCGTGATAATCAACGCCGGGAAAGGCGCCGCGCTCGATGAGTTGCGGATGTTGAATGACTTGATCGGGCGTCAGCACAGGCGCCGCGGGTATGCGCGCTGCGGCGAGTGCGTCCGAGGCTTCGCCGGCGGACGAGAAGCGATCAAGCCGTTTCCTGATCAAGTCTAATAACGCCGGCCAATTTTTTCGACGTGTTGCCGCGCTCAAGAATCGCTCATCTAATTTCAAATGGGGCTGGTCCAGAAAGGCGACGATGCGTAACCATAAGTGGGGCGCGCCTACCGCTTGTAATGCGACGTGATCTTCGCCGACTCGATGCACGATCATGCCGATGCGCGGGCCTTGTTCGATGGGGCCGCCGTTGAGAATGCTGCCGAACGTGACATCCTCCGCGGCGATTAAACATTCCAACATGGAGACGTCGATGTATGCGCCTCTTCCCGTGCGCAGTTTTCGCAGCAGCGCGGCGTTGATTGCGCCGAACGCATGCGCGCCTGCCAGCGCGTCGGCCGCCTGGAGATAATTTACCCGTGGATTCGCATCTGTGCCGCGTTCCAGTTCCATCAAGCCGGAGATGGCGTTGATCAGATGCGCATAGGCTTGCATCGAACAGAGCGGCCCGGTCTGGCCGAAACCGGAGATTGAACAGTAAACGACGTCCGGCTTGATCGCAGATAGACGGGCATAGTCAAAACCCAAGCGCTGCATCACGCCGGGTGCGAAATTTTCCACGACGATATCGGCTTTGCGCAGCAAATCGAATACGATTTCTTTTGCGGCGGGGTGAGCGAGATTGATCGCGACGCTTAACTTGCCCGCATTCAGGCGGACGAAATAGGTGCTCTGATCGATGCGCTCGGGATCGAGTTGGTGCGGCGCAAAGCGGATTTCATCGCCTTCACCCGGTCGTTCGACTTTGATGACACGTGCGCCGAGGTCGGCAAGCATTCGTGTGCAGTAGGGGCCGGCGAGCACGCGGGTGAAATCGAGAACGGTGAATCCCGTCAGCGGAAGATCGTCGGATGCAGTGTTGGGTGTCATGTCTGGGCTGCTTTATTGAAGTTCGAAGAGACCTTGCCACGAGCCGCACCGCGCTTGCCTCGCAGCAAGGCATGGTCTACGAGGCAATATTCATGCGGCTCGCAGGCAATCAATCCAAAAACAGATCGGTCATCAACGGCTCCCCCGGCGTGACGGCGTAAGGGCCGAAATCGCTGAAGCCCTCGGCGCGCAGAACCGCTTCGTCGATAAAGAAATTTCCCGTGCAACTGCGGCTCGGCTTGGTGAGGATGACATAAGCGGCGTCGGCCATGACGTCGGCGGTGCGGCTGGCTTTTATGGCGTCGGCGAAGAAGGTTTCCAACGCCGCGGTGGCGATGGTGGTGCGCGGCCAAAGTGAATTTGCGGCGATTCCGAATTCCGCTAGTTCAGCGGCAAGCCCTAAAGTCACCATGCTCATTGCGTATTTGGAAATAGTGTAAGCGGTGTGCGGCTTGAACCATTTCGGCTTGAGATTGATTGGCGGCGAGAGCGTAAGGATATGAGGGTTGGTCGCGTTTTTGAGATGGGGAATGCAAGCGTAGGCGCAGGCATAACTGCCGCGAACGTTGATGTCCACCATCAAATCGAAACGTTTAGGCGTCGTGGACTGCACATTGGTGAGGCTTATGGCGCTGGCGTTGTTCACCAGAATGTCGATCCCGCCGAAGGCCTCGACGGCTTTGTTCACTGCGTCATAAATTTGGTTCTCTTCGCGCACATCCACTTGCAACGGCAGCGGTTTGCCACCCGCTGCTTCGATTTCCGCCGCGACGCTGTGTATCGTGCCGCTGAGTTTGGGGTGAGGGTTGCTGGTCTTCGCGGCGAGCACAACGTTTGCCCCGTCCCGAGCGACACGCAAGGCGATTGCGCGGCCGATTCCGCGCGAGGCGCCGGTGATGAATAGCGTTTTTCCTTTCAGCCCGGCCATGAATCATTTTCCGGTGAAGTTCGGCTTACGTTTTTCGACGAACGCCATGACGCCCTCACGTATGTCGCTGCTGCGGGCGCAATCCGCGAACGCATGGACTTCTGCCTCCAACTGGCTTTCCAAGCTCATGTCCAGAGATTGATTCATCAGCCATTTGGTCTTGGCAAAGGCGAAGGTCGGGCCGTTGGCCAGGCGTTTGGCGGTGGCGAAAACATGGCTTGCCAGTTCCGCCTGCGGGACGACCCAATTCACCAGGCCTAGATTGAGGGCCGTGGCGGCGTCAAAGCGATCCGGCAGCATGGCGAGTTCTAAGGCTTTGCGATAGCCCACCAGGCGCGGCAGGAAATAACTGGAGCCACCGTCTGGGCTGGCGCCGAGGTTGCTGTAGGCGAGGGTGAATATGGCGTTGTCGCTGGCGATGGCAAGATCACACGCCGCCATCATGCTCATGCCGGCGCCCGCGCAAGGACCTTCGATCACCGCCAACACGGGCTTCGCCATTCGTCGCAGCGCAAGAATGGTGTAGTGAAATTCGCGGGCTTCTTTGGTGATGAGTTGCGGCAGCGAGTCGATATTCTGGCGAAACTGCGAAATATCACCGCCGGCCATAAATGCGCCACCGGCGCCGCGAATGATCACGGCGCGCACGTCGTCGTTCTCAAGAATCGCTTCCGTATTGGCTTTCAGCGCCATCATCAGATTGTAATCCATGGCGTTACGGACTTGCGGGCGGTTGAAGGTGAGGGTGGCGATATGGTCGCTGATATCGACGAGTAGCGTGTTATTCATTGGGCGCCTCGATAATTATTTTCTTACGGAATTATCCCACGGAGCGCTGGCGAAGCGCCGATATTTCTGCGCCAGGTATCGAGCCGTATCATGAAGATGACGCCACCGATCAGGCAACAACAGCCCGCAATAAGGAACGTGGCGGGTGTGCCGATATTTTGCGCGAGATGTCCGAGCGCGAGGTTGCCCAGCGGCGCGATGCCGACGAAACACATGGTGTAAATGCTCATCACCCTGCCGCGTTTGTCTTCATCCACTAGGGTCTGCAGGATGGTGTTGATCGAGGCGGCATGACAGATAATGCCGAAGCCGACGAACACCATCAGCAACTGCGACCACCACAACGTTCGCGATTGAGAAAACAACATCAGCGCGACGCCGCAACTTGTGGCCGCCAGCCCGATGATCGACGCCAGACCTTTAATGTTGCGGCGCGAAGCCAAGTAAAGCGTAGCGATAATGGCGCCGAACCCGGCGCAGCCGATCAAAATTCCGAAGGTGCGGGCGGTGCCGCCGAACACGTCCGCGGCGAAAGCGGGCATCAATACCGAATAGGGCATGGCCATGAAGCTGACCAGACTCAGTTCCAAAAGCAGAACCCGAATTGGCATGAAGCCGAAGGTGTAACGGAACCCTTCCCGCAGGTCACCCCATACGGCGAGCGGCTTACGGATCACCGCGCTGGCTTCTACGCGAACGGAACTTAAGGCTATCAGGATCGCGAGAAAACTGAAGCCGTTGAGCAGGAAGCACCAGGCTTCACCCACCGCCATCACGAGAAATCCTCCCAGCGCCGGGCCGACCAATCGGGTTGCGTTCATGGTGAGCGAATTCAGCGCGATGGCATTGGGGAGATCTTCTCTTCCGCCTATCAATTGCACGATAAACGATTGCCGGCCGGGGACATCGAACGCATTGATGACGCCGAGGATGCCGGCGAGCATAATCACCTGCCAGACCTCAACGTTGCCGGAGAAAGTCAGTAACGCGAGCGTCAGCGCTTGGAGCATAGCAAGCGTTTGGGTGACCAACAATAGCTTGCGGCGGTCGACTCGATCGGCTACCAGTCCAGCAATGGGGCCGAGCAGCAAGATCGGAATCTGATTGACAAATCCCGTTAATCCGAGCAGCAATGGCGATCCCGTCATGCGGAAAACCAGCCAACTCATTGCAACAAATTGGATCCAGGTTCCGATTAACGAACAAATCTGGCCGATGAAGTAGATGCGGTAGTTGCGGTGGCGCAGGGAGTTGAAACGGTGGGGCAAGGGGTATCGGCGCCGTGGTTGCGTATCGATTGAAGTCCGCGTTAACCTAAACTACTTGCGCCGCTGCACAAAAACGCGAATACTTTGAACGGTTACGACTAGATTCGTGATTTAATTATAAGTAATTGATAACTTGTTTCAAATGGCTGAGATTCTAACATTTCCCGCTCTGAGTGGCCGTAGGCTCCGAAGATGCCTTATGGTCTACGCTGATGAAGTGTGAGCGCTGCAATAGCGTAAACGTGCGCCGTTCCTCTTGGAAACGCAATGAGCGGGCCGAGAGCCACTTTGTCTACGCGCCCTATCGGTGCCGCGACTGCGAGCACCGCTTTGTCCGCATCAGCCGAACATTCTTGCAAGCCGTCAGCGGCGGCGTCGCTTTGATCGGGTTTCTCACATTTGTTGTTTCCATCTATGTCGTTTCCCGGCCTCCCGAGGTGACCTCGGTGTTGGCTGCCCAAGGTGACTTCGATCCGGATAGGTCGCTGTTAGAGCGCGCCGAGAAAGGAGACGCCGAAGACCAATACACCGTCGGCTTGATGCGGTTACGCGGCGACGGGGTCACCCAGAACTATGTCGAAGCTATGAATTGGTTTGAGCGCGCCGCCAGGCAAAACCATGCGGGCGCGGAATTGAATTTGGGACTTTTGTACAAGAATGGCCGTGGCGTGTTGCAGGATTTCAGCACCGCTGGCCAATGGTTTGAAAGAGCCGCTCGGAGAGGTAATGCGGAAGCCGAGTACCAATTAGGCACGCTTTACAAGGTCGGCGAGGGCGTCGAACATGATTTGAAGCAAGCCTATGCATGGTATAACCTCGCGGCGGCACAGGGCTATGAACCCGCCGTGGTGGCGCGCGAGGCGATTACAACCTTCATGAACGCGGCGGAAATCGAGGAAGCTCAGATCCTGTCGCGTACACTCAACTCTTCCGCACCCAGTCCGGTCGCCACGCAGCCTTAAAACGGACTCGTAGTTCCTTCGCCTTTTTCAAGAAATTTCTTTACGGTTATACTACGCGAATTCGGTTGCGCAAGCGTTATCGCGGGCATCAAAACAATCGCGTTTTCGGGAGGCAGGGCATGATTCGTAACCATTTCTTTGCGGTTTTACTGTTAATTTTTCTGTCTGCCTGTGGCGGAGGCGGCGGAGGCGGTGGGGGCGGGGGAGGCGGTGGCGGCAACGGAGCGGGTGTTCCGCCGCCGGCAGATTCCCAAGTGCTGGGCACTTTGAATGTGGCCCCGACGAATCGCATCGAAACGGAAGCCAACAATAGTCCCGCGACCGCTCAGCCGCTTGCCCCGGGCGAGTCCGTCATCGGCTCTGCCGGCGCGGGAGAGCCGGGACATCGAGGCATTACTGCTCGTTCTACCGTCGTCATTCAGGATCTTTATCGAATCGACATCACCGGTCAAAACGCCCGCATTGTGCTCACAATGGCTCAGGACGACTTCAACAGTTTTGATCTAGATCTCTTTCTCTTGGATGCCACCGGTACGGTAGCCCTCACTTCCTCGGAAGGCTTCGATCAACTGACTGAAACCGTCACTACACCCGGCCCCGGCGCCTACATCGTTGGGGTG
>JALYOK010000186.1 GCA_030856925.1 Pseudomonadota bacterium | reverse complement strand
AAACACGACTCGCTAACGATTCGGCCACCGGAAAGTTTTGCCACGGCGAAACCCCGGGCCTCGCCGACATCTGCCTGGTGCCGCAACTCGCCAACGCGCAGCGTTTCAACATTTCCCTCGATGCGTTTCCCACGTTAGTTCGCATCGAACAAAACTGTATGGCGCTCAAACCATTTCAAGATGCCGCGCCGAGCGCCCAACCCGACGCCGAATAGTATTTACGCGTACTCAGGCTCCTAGTCTGTCAATGAAATCGTGACCGAACCCAACGCGCCGAAATCGGTGGTGAAGCGATCGCCGGCGGCGAGTGCAAATGGCACGACACAGGTCCCGGTGGTGATGGTCTCGCTGGCGCGCAGCATTAGGCCATAGGTATTTAATTCGTTCGCAAGCCAAGTGAGTGCGATGCGGGGGTCGCCAAGTACGTTGGAGCCTAAGCCCTGGCAATTTGATTCGCCATTTCGGGTCACCATTACGCAATGTTTCGAAAGATCAAGACTGCGCCAATCGATTTTCACTTCGTCGCCAAGGACGAATTCGTGGGCGCAGGCGTTGTCGGCGATCAACGAGGGCGCACCGACTTTCGTGTAATCGATGAAACGGGAGTCGGGCAGCTCGATGGCAGGATAGAGCGCGCCGACGCTGGCCATGACATCACCGACGCCGTAAGGCTCGCCGCGCGGCGGTAAATCCTTCGCCATTCGGAATGCAAATTCGGCCTCGCCCACCTTCATTCTATTAGCGTTAAGGGAAATCGGTCGGGTCGTAGGTAGCACGCGATTAATAAACAGCCTGCCTGCGAGCGGGGCATCGACATTGAGATGTCGTTGCCCGGCGCTGCTGCTTGACGCTATTTTCCAGCCGTACCCTTGTTGGCCGGAAAGGCGCGCCAATGCTTGTTGTACGGCATAACCATCAGCACGCGTCCGTGGTATGGCGCTTTCCGGCAAGCTTGCCAACGGATGCGTACTGGTCGTGGCTTTCCAGAGGATGGCCGCGGCGAGTTCGATTTGTTCCGGTGTCATGTGTAGCCTTGCGTAACGACGTTGATGAGCGCTTCGCCGCGCGCGAGGCGATTGAGGTTGTCGGCGATGCTTTGGCAGCGGCGCGATGTCAGATTGTGCGTCCAACCCGAGGCGTGCGGCGTCATGATGAGGTTGTCAAGTTCGTGAAAGGGCAGCGATGCTGGCTTCTGATGATCGTCACCCTGCCGTGGATATTTGTACCAGGTATCGATCAGCGCGCCGGCGATGCGTTTTGACTTCAGTGCTTGATACAAGGCCGGCTCGTCGATGATCGCTCCGCGCGCAACATTGACGACCACCGCGCTGGTTTTCATTTTTGCGAAGGCCGACTCATTGATAAAGCCGTGGGTGGTTTCCGTTAAAGGCGCGGCGACAACTATGAAATCCGCCTCGCCGAGCAGGCGATCGAAGTGATTCATCGCATCGACGCGCTCGGCGAACTCATCGGAGGTTTTTGCCGAACGCGAACAGGCGATGACGCGCATGCCGAACGCCCGCGCTCGGCGCGCCACTTCGCGACCGATGCGCCCATAGCCGACGATGCCGATAGTCTGGCCGAATAGCTCGCCGTGACGAGGACCGCAGACGTAGGAACCGGTCCAGCGATCCTGGCGCAATGCTCGATCCATTGCGCGCAAGCCAATGGTGAATTCCAAGATTCCCGCAATCACGTATTCGGCGATTCCGATGTCGTGGCCGTATACATTGCAAACTGACGCTGTTGCCGGCACTTTGTCAAACTCGATGCCGTCGACGCCAGCGCCCGGTAGATGCAGCAGCTTCAACTTCAGCGCCGGAAATGACCAGTGCCAGTTCATGGAAACAATCGCGTCGGCGTCCGCCAGCGCCCTGGGAAAGGCGATATCGTCGTATTCATCGACCACCTCCATTCGCCAATCGGTGTCAAGATAACGATCGACCAGAGCGAGACGGCCGTCGTTATCGCTTTTCTTAATAATCAGTTTCATATCATCGCAAAACCCTTGCATCGCGGTCCGGGGTCGGAAATAATGCATCTTTAGTAAGGACGATATTATGCCAAGAACCCTTCTGCGTTCAAAAAGCATCCCCGCACCGCGGTTTCGCTACACATCGTGCATCAAGACCGGCCCCTTTTATCAGCTCTCCGGCATGATCGCCATTACCGACCAGGCGCAACTCGCCCCCGGCGGCGCCTATGGTGAAACCCAGCACATACTCGCCAACATGCAAAAGGCTCTGAAGGATTATGGACTGGGCTTGGAAC
>JALYOK010000051.1 GCA_030856925.1 Pseudomonadota bacterium | reverse complement strand
CTGTTGCAAGTAACAATTTGAATAATTTAAATATTTTGTTTGGCATGGAGTCTGCTCAAGGGTTATTTAAGAACAATCATTTGCGAAAAGGAATGGCATGAAAAAGTCCTTAGCGTGTCTGTTAAGCGTTTTCAGCGCTGGTTTGAATTTCACGGCATCTGCGGCGGAGGACGCTCCCGCGCCAGAACCAGCCCCTGCGCATACCATTACCGGCAACTTGGGCTTTTTCAGTGATTACCGTTTTCGCGGAATTTCTCAGACAGCCAAGAGGCCGGCCATCCAGGGTGGGTTCGACTACACCCACGCCAGCGGTGTTTATGTCGGCACCTGGGCGTCCAATGTTAGCGACTATTCCTACACCGACGCTAACATGGAGTGGGATTTTTATGGCGGCTACAACTTCAAGCTGACTGACGATATCGGCCTTACAGTCGGCGGTCTTTATTACTATTATCCCGGCGGAAAAACCGGCGCCGACGAGCGTTGGGATACCTTCGAAGTTAATTTCGGTGGCAATTGGAAATGGGTTAGCGGCAAAGTTTGGTATGCTGTGACGGACTTTTTCGGGCTCAGTGATCCGGCGTCGGACGGCTCGATCTATGTTGAAGGCAACGTGAGTTTTCCATTGTCGGAATTCAAAACCGGAAACGTTTGGCTGGATAAGCTGGCCTTGGTGGGCCACATCGGCCATCAGAAAGTGAAGAACTACGGTGATTTCGATTACACCGACTGGAAACTCGGCGTTACCTACGACCTTCACGGTTTCATTCTCGGCGCGGCCTACGTCGACACCAACGCCAAGCGAGATTTCTACACGCTCGCAACGAATAGAGGTGACAAATACATTGGTTCTTCGACCGTTGTCTTGTCCGTGAGCAAAACGTTCTAATACATGGAGCCATCATGAAACTGATATCCGCAGTCATCAAACCCTTTAAGTTAGATGAGGTGCGCGAAGCCCTTTCCGCCATCGGCGTGCAGGGCATTACCGTTACCGAAGTAAAGGGCTTTGGCCGACAGAAGGGACACACGGAGCTATACCGCGGCGCGGAATATGTGGTAGATTTCTTGCCAAAAATTAAAATCGACGTGGCCGTCAAAACAGAGTTGCTCGATCAAGTGATCGAGGCAATCGAGAAAGCCGCAAACACGGGCAAGATCGGTGATGGGAAGATTTTCGTATTCGAGCTTGAACAGGTTATTCGCATTCGGACGGGTGAAACCGGTGCTGACGCTTTATAGGGAGAAAATAGTGGTCAAAAAACTAGTTCTGATAACGACGCTGCTCGCGGCTTTTGCTTTGAGCACAATGGCGGTAGCGCAGGAAACAAAACCTGCCGATAGCGCGGCGGCGCCCGCTGCGACCCAGACTGCCCCAGCGGATGCTGCCGCACCAGCGGATGCCACCCCGGCAGACGTTGCGCCTGCGGCCGAAGCCGCGCCGGAAGCGCCTGTCGCCGCTGCGCCACCACCACCCAACAAAGGCGACACCGCCTGGATGATCGTCGCAACCTTGCTGGTTATCATGATGGCGGTTCCGGGCCTGGCGTTGTTCTATGGCGGCATGGTGCGCACCAAAAATATGTTGTCGATGCTGATGAAAGTATTCGCGACGTTTTCCTTACTGTCGATTTTGTGGGCTGTCTACGGTTACAGTGTCGCGTTTACCGATGGCAGCGCCTTCTTCGGCGGTTTGAGCAAAATGTTCCTGAACGGAGTCACGACCGCTTCGACCGCGGCCACCTTCAGCAAAAGCACCTATATCCCCGAGTATATTTACATCGCCTTCCAACTTACATTTGCTGCAATCACGCCTTGCCTGATCGTGGGCGCGTTCGCAGAGCGGGTGAAGTTTTCGGCGATCCTGTTCTTCATGGTTTTATGGTTTACCTTCTCTTATCTGCCGATCGCCCACATGGTTTGGTTTTGGGCCGGTCCGGACGCCATCACCAACGATGAAACGCTTGCGCAGGTGACCAATGCCGCCGGTTGGCTATGGGCCAAGGGCGCCTTGGATTTCGCCGGCGGAACCGTGGTCCACGTCAATGCCGGTATCGCGGGTTTGGTAGGTTGCCTACTGATAGGTAAACGCATCGGATACGGTCGTGAGGCGATGCCTCCCCATAGCCTCACCATGACCATGATCGGCGCCTCTATGCTGTGGGTCGGCTGGTTCGGCTTCAACGTCGGGTCGAACTTGGAAGCGACGGGGCTCGCGGCATTGGCGTTCATCAACACCCACCTCGCCACCGCTGCAGCGGCGATGAGTTGGATGTTCTTCGAGTGGTTGATGCGCGGTAAGCCGACCATGCTCGGCGCGGCTTCGGGCGCCATCTCCGGCTTGGTCGCCATCACGCCTGCGTGCGGCTTCGTTGGCCCCATGGGCGCCATTCTGATTGGTCTCATCGCTGGGGTCCTCTGTCTTTGGGCGGTGGTATGGCTTAAGTCGAAACTCGGCTACGACGACTCGTTGGACGTATTCGGTGTGCACTGTATCGGCGGAATTTTCGGCGCGTTGGCCACGGGCATATTCGCGGCTCCATCCCTCGGCGGCCAGGGCATCTACGACTACATCAAGGATGCGGCGAATCCGGACTTTTCGATCTCCACTCAGTTCATGATTCAGCTCACTGCCGTGTTGACCACCTTGATCTGGTCAGCGGTGGTGTCGTTCATCGCCTTCAAGATTGTCGACCTTACCATTGGCCTGCGGGTTACCGAGGAACAAGAACGGGAAGGTCTGGACGAATCCCAACACGGCGAGCGGGCCTATCATATGTAATATCAATCCCTCCTCCGATCGACACAGTTAACTTCGGGCGCCTCTGGCGCCCGTTTTTTCTACTCGCTATCGAAAATACAACTCGCCGCGCTATTTACTTTTTCGCGGATTCGCACGCATTGTGCCCATGCCAGCCAACCCCAATGCCATCAGCATCGCCACACGCGGCTCCGGCACAGCTTGCGGTTGCACGTAGTTCAAGCCATCCGCCTTAAACGAATACAAATAGCTTGGCAACAGGCTCAATCCCGCCGGGCATGCCCTATCCAGACCGACTTGCTGCGCCGTCAGCCCGTCGGTGCAGACATCGAATTGCACATCGTCGTCATTCTGTGTCACGCTGAAATCGTTGTCGGCGCCGCCGGTTCCGCCGGAAACGGTGAGATGGTTGACGAACACGGGTGCGGCGAAGCCGGGGGACGAAGCTAGCATCGCCACGGCCAGCACAATCGGCTTGATAGTCAGTTTGCGTTGCA
>JALYOK010000037.1 GCA_030856925.1 Pseudomonadota bacterium | reverse complement strand
AAGCAGATGACGCCACCTCCCGTGTCGCCGCCATGACCGACGATGAGATCAATCAAGTCGCCGGCAAGTTGGATACGCTGCCCGCCGGCGGTGTCGAGGTCTGGGCCATTTTGTTAATCATCCTTGTTGTCTTGATCATCACCGACTTCTTGGGATGGACGAAGATATTTCCGTGGCAAATTGGCGGCGCGCGCGAGTAAGCATTTGATTCGCCTAGTCTCACGATACGCCCGCACCGTCGCGGGCGTATTCTTTTTGGGGCTCGTTCTTTCCGGTTGTGCAAGCCTGGGCAGTCGGGCCTTACTCAAGTATCCTCCGGTAGATCTCCCCACTAAGGTGGAACTGACCCAGGTTCCGTTTTTCCCGCAGGAAGAATATCAGTGCGGTCCGGCGGCGCTCGCCACGGTGTTGAGCGCGAAGGGAAAAAACGTTACGCCGCAGGACCTGACCAAGGACGTATTCCTGCCAACACGAAAGGGTAGCCTGCAGGTGGAAATGCGCACCGCCGCGCGACGTCAGGGCATGCTCGCCGTGTCGTTGTCGGGCCGGGTGAAAGACCTGCTGACGGAAGTTGCCGGCGGCAACCCGGTCATCGTGCTGCAAAATCTCGCGCTGAGTTGGTATCCGGTATGGCACTACGCTGTGGTGGTCGGGTATGACTTGGAACGGGCAACCGTCGTACTTCGTTCGGGCTCAAAACAGCGCGAAGTGATGTCGCTCACGACCTTCGAACACACCTGGAAACGCAGCAACTATTGGGCGATCGTTGTGGTGCCGCCAAGCGAGGTGCCCAAGACTGCCACCCGGGAAACTTTTTTCGCCAGCGCGCTGGAAATGGAGAAGACGCGGCAACCGCGATTGGCGGAGACAGCTTACGACGCTGCTTTGCAACGCTGGCCGGACGATCTGGCGGCATTGGTGGGCGTTGGCAATAGCCGCTATGCGCAGTCAAACCTCAGCGGCTCTGAAGCAGCCTTCCGGCAGGCCACGCTGGCTCATCCGCAAGCGATAATCGGCTGGAATAATTTGGCAGCGGTGCTCGCCGCGCAGAACCGTTTAGCCGAAGCGTTATCGGCAGCGCAACGCGCCACCACCCTGCAAGGACCCAATCACGCTGCGGCGGAGGAAACCCTCAGCGGAATTCGCAAAAAAATTGACGCAAAAAAGAACTAACTTTTTCTTCGGCGTTGGTACAAACGATACAACTCGACTCTATCGCCGGGCCGGGCGCCTTCCCACACCAGCCGCCAATCCTCGCCGTCCGCAAAGGTCGGCGCCGTTTGCACGCCTTGAGTGAGTAGAAAGCGGCAATTGTTTGCGGTGGTGAGTTCGAGACGACGGGTGCGCAGATCGATAAAATAGTCCAGCATCGCCCGCTGCGCTTCGCCAAGACCGCGGCTCGCCACGCAGGTAGGCGGCAGCGGTAACGCTTGTTTCAGCGAGTTCGCCATGGCGCGATAACTCTTTCCCTCATCGATCAACGGCAGCCATAAAGTCATTGCCAACATCCAAAACATGGTGATCCCCGCTGTCCAATTAACGATCGCGCGCCGATTGGATTGACGCGACCGCGTGATGGAAATCAGCCAAAGAACACTGAGTGTCAGCGCCAGGACGAATGCGAAAGTCCGAAATTCGAGGCGGTAGCCGGGTAGATACGTTTGCAAATATTTCACCACTGGTTCGGGAAAATTGTATAGCAAGGCCAACCAACCTACCCACATGCCTGCCGCCAGCAGGCCGAAGGTCATCATTCCAAACCAATCCAAGGCGCTGGCTGCACCGCGCCGCAATTCGTCGATGCGGCTCGCGCATATCAGGCTGAGCGGGATCAAGATCGGCAACGCTTTGCTCTCGTGGGTATCGCCGGTTATGCACAGCATTATCAGCACACCCAACAATGAACCCATCAGCAACTGAATCTTCGGTTCGCCCATAAGGCGCCAGCGTCCGTACCAAAACATCACGCAGACCAGCGGCAATGCGGGCCAAGCATACCAGGGCAACAGTCCCAAATAATAGGCAAGACGCCCCATCGACGCCATCGAAAAAACCCCGGAAAACTCTGCCCAGTCGTTCAGCCATAGCCATTCCATTGCGAGCTGCGGTGAGCGAGCATACAGAGTCGCCGGCCACCCAACGAGCCAGGGCAACGCCGCCAGTAGCGCGATAGCCAGCGCTTGCGCCGTGGGCCTGGTGCGCCAAACGCGGAACAGCAAAAACGGCATCGCCGCCATGGCCAGGGCTAGTGCGCCCGCGCCGGATCCCTTCGCCAAAAAGGCCATGCCGATGCCTGTACCGATACATAGGCCGGCAGTAGTAACTCGCGCGGGCAGCCATGCTAGGCCATAGGTAAGCAAAGCGACCGCGGCCAACATCGCGGTATCGGCAGAAAGCATATGCGCCGTAACGAGGAGGCCGAACGAGCCGATGAAAATTAGCGCAGTGACGCGGCCGAAGCGCGGGCCAAACAGCTTTTCCCCAGTAAGCATCACCAGCAGAATGGCAAGCGCCATATAAAAGCCGCTCGCCAAACGCGCCGCGTCATGCAACGGCAGCAGCGGGGAAAACACTTTGGCAAAAAGACCCGCCGTCCAGTAATAAAGCGGTGGTCTCAACAAATAGGGTTCGCCCGCAAGCATCGGAACCAGCCAGTCCCCGCTCTTAACCATGCTATGAATCACGCCTATGGTCTGGCTCTCATGGGGTTTCCACGGATCGTGCCCAACCAGGCCGGGGAGCAGCCAGCACAACACTACCAATAGAAATAGCGCGGTCTTGACGGGCGTCGCGGCGCCGTCGAATTCTAAGGCAAAGTGAAGGGCCTTCGGTTTGTTAGCCGCTAAGTCGGTCAATTGCATTTCCTGCTGCAATCCTACGGAGGCGAGTAGGAATCGGGTTAACCAATTCGCCGGCCTGCGCGGCGTCGAAATTCGCGCGCTTCGCAAGATCGAACATCGCCGGCACAGCGACCGCCATCACGCCGAGGCGATAAGAGGTGAATGCTTTTTGGTTTTCATTGTTCTCTTCTCCGAATACACAAAGCAAAAGGGCAGCCGAAGCTGCCCGTTAGTGTACCAAGAAGCGCTTATTTGAGCGCGTATTTCTGACGGAATTTCTCGACCCGGCCGGCGGTATCGACGATCTTCTGTTTGCCCGTGTAGAACGGATGACACATCGAGCAAACCTCCACGTGTAAATCCTTGGTCATGGTGGAACTGGTCTTGAATGTGTTGCCGCAACTACAAGTCACGCTGATTTCTTTGTAGGCGGGATGGATTCCGGTTTTCATATCTGGTCCTTTTGAATAAACGTTACGGCGGTTGTGGTCGTAACTAAGCGCGATATTATCCCTCAGAAACATGGTTTGCTCAAGCACAATCCTCTTGCAATGTCGTATGCGCGTATGATTTACTTCCGCCGTTGGATGAAAAAGTCGCTGCTTTGCGGCTTGCCGTTACGTATGATATGGTTACCCATATGAAAACGACCATAGAGATCGCCGATCCGCTGTTTAAGGAGGCCAACCGGCTGGCGGCGCAAGAGGGCACTACAGTTCGGGCGTTGGTCGAGCACGGCCTGCGCGAAGTGCTAACCGAGCGCGGCGGGCGATCTGTGTACAACACGGCGTGCGAGAACTATGGAGCGCCCACCGGCCGATTCCAACATCTGACCATTACCAATCCGTTGCTCGCATAGTTGTGCTAGACGCGGGTG
>JALYOK010000551.1 GCA_030856925.1 Pseudomonadota bacterium | reverse complement strand
GCTGAGTGAGGACAGATTTTGACGATTTCGCCGGGCAATAGTGGTTCTATTGCCCAAGAAAGCGGCGAAATATGGACCGCTCAGCGCCTTTTGCAGCCGATTTCCTTTAAGTCCGACAGGCTCCTAGGCCACCCCGTCCCTTATCCTTGCCCATGAAATCGTTCTCCCGCACCAGCCGCATCGCCGAGCAAATGCAGCGAGATCTCGCGCAGGTGATCCGCACCGAAATCAAGGACCCGCGCGTCAGCCTGATCACGATTCAGAGTGTCGATGTATCGCCCGACTATAGCCACGCGAAAGTCTTCTTCACGCAGTTGGGCGAAGCGAAGGACGCGAAGGCTTGCACCGACGCGCTCAACCACGCTGCCGGATTTCTACGCCATCACCTCGCCGAACGTCTGGGCCTGCGCACCATGCCGGCGTTGCGTTTCGTCTACGATGAATCCGTCGAGCGCGGCATCTATCTGTCACAGTTGATCGATACCGCCGTTCGCAGTGAATCCGATCCGGGCGTTGAGCCCGACAAGTAATGCCATCTTCATCCGGGAAACGTGCGGTTTCCGGCCTGTTGTTGTTGGATAAACCCGCCGGCTATTCGTCCAATCACGCGCTGCAAAAAGTAAAGCGATTGTTTCGTGCCGAGAAGGCCGGTCACACCGGCACTCTAGATCCTTTCGCGACCGGGCTGTTGCCCATTTGTCTGGGTGAAGCCACCAAGTTTTCTTCCTATGGCCTCGAGAGCGACAAGCGCTATCTCGCGACGCTGAAGCTCGGAATTACCACGACTACCGGCGATATCGAAGGCCGGATTCTTATCCGCCATGCCGTCACCCTTTCGCAATCGGATATCGATCACGTACTGCCGCGATTCCGCGGAACCATCAGCCAAATACCGCCGATCTATTCGGCGCTGAAGGTCGCGGGTAAACCGATGTACGACTACGCGCGCAAGGGCCTCGAGGTCGAGCGCAAGGCCCGTGAAGTCGAAATCAAACGGCTCGATTGCGTTTCCTTCGCGTGCGACGAATTAGTCATCGATGTGAGTTGTACCAAAGGCACTTACATTCGCACCCTCGCCGAGGACATCGGCGCGGCCTTTGAGTGCGGCGCCCACCTCACGGCCTTGCGCCGCACGGCTAGCGCCGCGCTAAGGATCGAGCAAGCGATCACCTTGGAACAACTCGAAGCCTTGACGGAAATCGAGCGCGACGCCCAACTTCTTCCCGTCGATACCCTGCTGCAAGATACTTCGAGCATCGTGCTGGAGAGCCGCATGGTGACTCGCTTGCAGCAAGGCAAAGTCCAAGAGGCGCATCCCGATTGGCTCTCAGGCATGGTTCGTGGTTATGATTCCAACGGCGTGTTTATCGGCTTATGCGAAGTTACGGCAGAGGGCCAACTCAAAGCAAAACGATTGATTGCGGAGCACGTCGCGTCCTAGGTAACATAGCGTCAAGATAAGGGAGGTCGGGAGGACGCTTGGCCACACCAAAAGAAGTATCCGAATCGATGTACTCGCGCGATCGCGCCTCGCGATGGCTTGGCCTAAAGATCGTCGACGTGCGCGAGGGCTACGCGCAGATGACCATGGAAGTGAAACCCCACATGGCCAACGGCCATGATCTCGGGCACGGCGGCCTGACCTTTGCCCTTGCCGATTCCACTTTCGCGTTTGCGTGCAACAGCTACAACATCAACGCCGTCGCCGCCGCCTGCAGCATCGAGTTCCTCGCGCCGACGCGGGTCGGTGATGTGTTAACTGCAACAGCGCGGGAACAAGCGCTGAACGGCCGCAACGGCATCTACGATGTGCGCGTCACCAATCAACGCGACGAAGTGGTTGCACTGTTTCGCGGCAAGTCGACCCAGATACGTGGCAGCGTGATTCCGGAAACCAAAGAATCATGAATTCATTTCAGCTCGAATCAATTGAGAAATCCAGTATTGACGAGTTGCGCACGCTGCAACTTTCGCGATTGAAGTGGTCGTTGCAACACGCTTACGATAATGTCCCGCACTACCGTAAAAAATTCGAAGCGGCGGGTGTGCATCCCGGCGATCTCAAATCATTGGCCGATCTCGTCAAGTTTCCATTCACGGCGAAACAAGACTTGCGCGAAAACTATCCGTTCGGATTATTTGCAGTGCCGCGCGAGCAAGTGGTGCGTATTCATGCTTCGAGCGGCACCACTGGCAAACCGACGGTCGTCGGCTACACCGCGAAGGACATCGACACCTGGGCCCATCTCATGGCGCGCTCAATCCGTGCATCCGGCGCGCGGCGTGGCGATAAGGTTCATGTCGCCTACGGCTATGGCCTTTTTACCGGTGGCCTCGGCGCACATTACGGCGCGGAACGATTGGGGCTCACGGTGATTCCGTTCGGCGGCGGCCAGACGGAACGTCAAGTTCAACTCATATCGGATTTCGAGCCGGACATCATCATGGTCACGCCGAGTTACATGCTCGCCATCGCCGACGAATTCGAACGCCAAGGTCTCGATCCAAGCCGGTGCAGCTTACGCGTCGGCATCTTCGGCGCCGAGCCTTGGACTCATGAAATGCGCGCGACCATCGAGCAGCGGCTTTCGCTTTCCGCTGTAGATATCTACGGCCTGTCGGAAGTCATGGGCCCAGGTGTGGCGAATGAATGCCACGAAACCAAAGACGGCCCGACGATCTGGGAAGATCATTTCTATCCCGAGATCATCGATCCGCAAACCGGCGCCCCGTTGCCCGACGGCGAATTCGGCGAATTGGTCTTCACTTCGCTGACAAAAGAAGCGCTGCCGGTGATTCGCTACCGCACCCGCGATCTCACGCGCCTGCTCCCCGGCACCGCGCGCACCATGCGGCGCATGGCCAAAATCACCGGCCGTTCCGACGATATGCTCATCATCCGCGGCGTGAATGTTTTCCCGACACAGATCGAAGAACTATTGCTGAAACAACCCAAGCTTGCGCCCCATTATCAATTGATCGTCGACAAAGACGGGCATCTAGATGCACTCTCCGTGAGCGTGGAAATGCGGCCGGAGTTTGCGGGCGATGCGCTAAGCGGGCAACGGGAAGCGTCGAGCGCGTTGGAGCGGGCAATCAAATCTTATGCGGGCGTATCGGCCAGCGTGATCGTTCAGCCGCAAGGCGGCATCGAGCGCTCGATGGGCAAGGCGAAGCGGGTGATCGACAAAAGACCCCGATAGATATTGCAATTAAGCTTACGCGCATTGCGCCGTGTCGTGCTTCAATCGCCGGCCGGCGCAATCCAATTGAACAACGATAACCCACCATCCACGACGATCGTCGTCCCCGTGACGTAACCAGAAAACCGATCACTCAAGAGCGCGATTGCGGCATTGCCGATATCCTCGGGAGTGCCAACGCGCCGTAATGCAATCTTGTCCGTCAGCGTGGCGGGGTCAGCGGTGAAGCCGCCGCCGGGAATCGCTCCGGGCGCAAGCGCGTTGACGCGAATGCCGTACTGGCCATACGCTCGGGCCAGTTCTTTCATGACCATGGTGGCGCCCGCTTTGGCGGCGCTGTAGTGAGGCAGGTTACGCGGAGTGTTGGCGTGGAGCGAGGTAATGAACAGGATGCGTCCGGCGATTTTCGCGTCACGCATATGTTGTGCCGCCCCGCGTCCGAGTTTGAATCCTGCGGTCAAATTCACCGAGGTCATCACCGACCATTGTTCGTCGGTGACGGCATCCGCGGTGTGATTTTCTTCACGCTTCGGGCTGGCGCTGTGGACAAGAATGGAAAGTTGGCCGAGTTCCTTGATCGCGCCGCGCAACAGTTTTTCGGCGCCATCAGACGTCGATAAATCGGCGTGCATGAAACACGCTGATGCGCCCTCAGCCACGAGTTCGTTGGCGACGCGCTGGCCGCCCAACTCATCGAAATCCGACACCACCAAGCGCGCACCTTCGCGCGCCAACGCGAGCGCGATGCCGCGACCGATGCCGGATGCGGCGCCGGTGATAAGGGCGGTGTCGCCGTGCAGAAGATTACTCATCGCTTGCTCGGTGCAAAAGGCAATATTACACCTGCATCGAAGCTGATTATCCGATCAGGTAGTCGCTTAGCGCGACGGTGTGAATTTTGGCGGCTGAGATCACTTAGTCAAAAACTTGATCACTGTCTGGTGACCCTCACGTCTCAAGAAATCTCCATTTCTAATAGTGCGGAACTCAGTGCCTTGCCATGCGTGTCCATCGCCAGTGACGTCGTGACACCTGTGAGCAGCGCCTCTTCACAAACAAGCTGTAACGCCAACAGGCCGGGCAGTTCGTGTCGTGTCACCTCGCCGCCCACTATTCCGCTCAAGTGGCGTTGCACCGCTGCCGCCGTCACTTTCTCCACCAACAGCGGATAGTCCTCTGGGCGATAGGCGATCACCGAGAGGATCGACGTATTGCCTTTATCGCCCGCGCGACAATGGGCGAGCTCATACAGTTTCACGATGAGGCTCCGACTCAAGCACTGAAAGTTTGCTGGAAACTTCACGGCGCGGTAACAAGGCGGAGACAATACCGATTACTTCGGTTACATATTTGCGGGCCGCTCCGCCACCGGCGGGTCCGTTGGTATAAAGCGCTTCGACTTCTTCGCCGATACGCTCAGCTTGCTTAGGCGACGACGCCAGCGCCGCCACCCGCAAACGAATCTCGTAAGGATTGGCTTGGGGCGCAAAACTCTTTCGATGCACCGAAGTACTGCCGATGTAGTCGATATGCAGGTCAGGGAAATCTTCGCGCAGGCGCTCGTTAAGCACGCGAGCGGCGAGTTCAGCGCGAGGCAGCGCGTTTTGCCCCGCATAGGAAATCTCGCCTTCTCCTCGAAACCCCGCTTGGTAGCCGATACTGACTTTGTAGCTATCGGTGCGCGCGCGGCCCAGGCCGTTGCTGACGTACACGCGGTCGTTGCCCAGATCTTCCAGTTTGACTTGAGTGAAATCGGCGACGACATCGGGCGTGACATAGGCCGACGGATCCGTGACTTCATACAAGAGCTGCTCTTTGACGGTCGATAGGTTAATCATGCCACCGGTGCCCGCGATTTTGGTGAGCACGGCACTGCCGTCTTCGCGAACTTCCGCTAGCGGAAATCCGAGATGCGCGAGGTCGGGTACATCTTTCTTACCCGGGTCGGCGAAATAACCCCCAGTGATTTGTCCGGCGCACTCGAGTAAGTGGCCCACGAGGGTACCTTGCCCGAGCCGTTGCCAGTCATCCACGCGCCAGCCAAAATGGTGCACCATGGGTGCGAGAAATAAACTCGGGTCGGCGACCCGGCCGGTGATTATCAAGTCGGCGCCGCTCGCCAGTGCGGGAAGCATCGCTTCCACGCCAAGATAGGCGTTCGCCGAAATGACATTGGCATAAGTGCGAAGTGAAAGGCCTGACTCGATAATTTGGAGTTCAGGCGCAAGCGATGTAAGGACATCGTCTCCGCTCACCACCGCCACCCTGATCGAGATCGCTTGCCGTTTGGCGATCTCGATAATCGCACGCCCCGCGGCGTCGGGATTGGCCGCCCCCATGTTCGTGATTAGCCGTATCCCACGGCGTTTGATCAGTGGCAACAGCGGCTCAACGCGCCGGCGCAAGAATGCGTCGTAGCCTTGCGTGGGGTTGTCGAGCTTGTTTTTCTGTGCCAGTGCGATGGTGCGCTCGGCCAAGCATTCGAGCACCAGATAGTCGAGGTTACCTTGCTCGGCGAGAATGATCGCCGGCTCAAAGCGGTCGCCTTGAAAACCCGCACCGGCGCCGATGCGAAGGGTACCGGTAGTCATCACTCGGGCTTGATTGCTGTGCGTTCCCACGGAAAACCTTTGATCCAAACGTTCATGATACTCAGATTGGGACGCCGTGTGAGGACGCAACGCACATCGTAAGAAGACCCGAAACGCCTCGAGCAGTGCTACCGATAATTGATTGCATCGAGAATGTAACTGCGACGGAAAACTAAAGATTACCAAAAGTAGCGGCAATGTCTACCGAGTTATTGGATTCTCGCAGGAGGAGGCGTGATCGATAACCGACTCACTCCAATTATGGAACGCTTGCAACACAGGCTACGCGCATGCGCGAAGCTAGCCGAAAAACTGAGCTATTATCCAGCCTATTAAACACGTGGCAGAGAATCAAGGTATCCTTTGCCCCGCACAGAATCCGAAACAAGGTGAACGATGGCGTTCGATCAGAAATGGCCTGATATTATTTGGCTTGTACGTCATGGGCAAAGTGCCGGAAACGTCGCACGCGATGCAGCGGAAGCAGCTAAATTGTTTACGATCGACATCGAAACGCGCGACGTAGATACCCCCTTATCCCCACTTGGTAATGAGCAGGCCGCCGCGCTCGGGCGCTGGTTTGCCAGGCTACCTGTAGCGGAGCGTCCAACCGTCGTCCTTTGCTCTCCATATATACGCGCGCGTATGACCGCGCAAAAGGTTTTCGACCTGAATGGTACGGCGCCGACAGCAAGCCCTTTATCGGCCGACGAGCGTTTGCGCGAAAAGGAATTCGGCATCCTTGACCGATTGACCGTATTGGGTATCCACGAAAAATACCCGGAACTCGCCGAGCAGCGCAAACACGTCGGAAAGTTTTATTTTCGTCCTCCGGGCGGCGAAAGTTGGTGTGACGTAATCTTGCGGCTGAGGAACGTCATCGATACGATCGCGCGTGAGTACCGAGGCGAACGAGTACTCATTATCGCGCATCAAGTGATCGTCAATTGCTTTCGCTACTTATTCGAACGTCTGGACGAACAGAAGATTCTCGAGATCGATCGGATGAAAGACGTACCGAACTGTGGAATTACTAGTTACGAATTCGATCCCACGGCGGGAAAGAAGGGCAAGCTTGTCCCGCGTATGATCAATTTTGTTACACCTTTGGAGGACGCGGGGACGCCGATTACGGCCGCGCCCGACATACCCGCTGCCCCGAAATCCTAGCGGCATATCATGAGCGTGGAGCCTGCTTCTTTAGCCTTCGAAATTCTGGACGAGAAAACCTTAGCTACTTGGCCCCTGCCCATCCCAGGGGCTGACGGGGACAAGGAGGATAGGGGCCGCGTCCTCATCGTTGCGGGTTGCCGAGAACTATCTGGAGTTGCCGTGCTTTGTGCGACCGCAGCGTTTCGCGCAGGCGCCGGTAAAGTGACCATAGCGACGGTCGCGGATATAACACTGTGGGTGGGGCTGGCGATGCCGGAATGCAGAGTAGTTGCTTTGGGTGAAAGTGCAGACGGCGGTTTCGAGACCAGTGTCGCGAGCATGCTCTATGACGAGTGCCGCCGGCACGACTGTGTGTTGATTGGTCCTGGAATGCAAAACGAAGGCGCGGTGCATGATCTTGTGCGTGCGCTATTGCCTAGTCTGGATGGCGCAAAGGTCATACTAGACGCATATGCTATGGGCGCAGTGTGCAAACTCGATCCGCCGAAGTCAGCAGGCACAAGCAGCGCTGCTGACAAATATAATCTAGGAACAAAGGGCAACCCTTTCCTCATCACCCCCCACGCGGGCGAATTGGCTCATTTAACCGGTGTGGAAAAGAGCGTTATTACAGACCACCCCCAGCAGACTGCCCTGACGTTCGCACAGAACTGGAATTCTATCGTTGCGTTGAAAGGTGCGATCACGCATATAGCGACCCCGGACCGGCGCGTCTGGCGCCACGATGGCGGAAGCGTTGGATTGGGAACGTCAGGGTCGGGAGACACATTGGCGGGCATCATTGCCGGTTTGGCCGCCCGAGGCGCGACGCTTGAACAGGCGGCTGCGTGGGCCGTCGTGCTCCATGCCCGAGCGGGGATACAGCTCACATCGCGTTTTGGGCTATTAGGTTACCTGGCGCGCGAAATCGCCGGAGAAATTCCCCGGATAATGCACGAAATTGGTAATGTTCGTTCTTCGTGAGCGTCTTGACGCCGTGAGACTATCGGGTTCCATGTTGAAATTTGGCTTTATGAGTAACAGCGGTCTTAACCCACAAACGTATGTTTAGCGTTCCCAGGATTCGACCGTTAAGCGACGGTTACGCACTTAAATGTATGCGAGCCGCAAAACAAAAGTCGTCATGACCGACGAGTCGGTCATGACCTAAAGAAAAAATGGGGCTGTCCTGAATTTTGTGGAAATTAATTGTGCTAGACGTGGGCGGTAAGTCGTTCCAACAACTCAAACGGTCGCAACCGGCGTCGCGGGCGAGCCAATCGCCCCCGGCAACCTCAAAGGCGGCGCAGTCAACAAAAAACGATTTCGTTGCTGAGCGCGTAGCCACCCAGCCAAATCCTGCAACCACCAAATCTCGCCGAGCGGAATGCCGAGCTTGAATAAACAATGCTCGTGCAGTGGAATCATGGGCCGTCGTCCCTGGCGCGGTTTTGGCGGCCAGTGCTCCACTGCGTAGTTGTCGGCAATAAGTGCGGCGATGCCGCTGTCGCTGATCCATTGCAATAGCTTCTCGTCACGGCCGTCGAGGCCGATGCAGGAGTTGTCGAGCACGTCCATGTCCGGGTGTTTGTTCATTTGCATGATAAGTCCGGTCCATCCGGTGTGGAGCAGCAGCATGTCACCTTTCTCGACGATAACTTTGTCTTGCTCGATGATGCGCATGACATCATCGTAGCCGGCGGCGTGTTTTTTCGTGCCGAAATGAGCGTGAAAATCGATAAGCACGCCGCGGCCCTGCAAACATTTCTCCGCCATGTTTTCGATGCCTAGAGAAGTCGCGCCGAACGGCGGCTCGCATTTGTGCTGGTATTTTCCCTGATAGTCGATCGGCCCGCGGATGTGCTGGTTGGCGCGAAAGCCGTTGTAGTAAACCTTCTCCGCAATGCCGTCATCGTCGGCATCGAAATACGAACCGATGTGCGCGAGCGAATCCCATTGCGTCGAATACTGTAGACACATGGTCACTTGATCGTCGCTGATGATGGTGGTGTTCTGCGAATCCATCAGGTCGGTGGGAAAGTTGATGTAGGGATTGCCATCGCGGTACGTGGGCGCCAACACCGGCGGCAGTCGCCGCACGTTGAGCTTGGCTTCGCCCGGATAATCAAGCGGTATGCTCAGGCAAAATGTCAGGCCTTGTTGCACCTCGGCGATGCCCTGTTTGACTTTTTCCGGCGTCAGATAATTCAACCGGCCGAGTTGATCGTCGGGACCGAAGTCGCCCCAGTTCGAGCCTTCCGGGCGTTTTTTCCAGCGTGGGTTCATGGGCCTCCTCAAGCGATTTATTTGATCGGTGCACTATTGTGGCAAAAGTCCGAGTCGTTGCATACTTTTGCACGCGATGCCTGGCAAGCCACAGGGATATTGCCTCTCCAGGCCCTATTGGGTGGGAGGCAAGCTGGTAGGGTTGGTGCGAGGTCGTAAGGTCATCAGCAACCATCTGAATACCAATCAGCGCAGTAGGTCGTGGCCCAAAATGCTGGCCTGAGGCCATGGAGTTGTCAACTTCAGACGGACTTGACCCGTTGACAAGCGGTCTGCTCTAATCCATTCGCACGCATTAGAAGTGAAATAGAGTTGCCCGAAGCGCCTCATTTTTGTAATAATCGTTACCGGCGCCTCTTAAACGTTGCGGCGTCGTTTGTCCAAGCGTCCAACTAAGACTAAAAGAACCAGATCTGCTTCTGCTCAGCGCAAGACCGAGCTAGAGAGGATCTACAGAGGTTCACATTTTCGTTATTCGATTGGCTGATCTCGATTTGGAAGAGGCAAGAATGATTAATAAAAAAGGCAAGACTGTTCTTGTAACCGGTGGCGCAGGCTTCGTTGGCTCGCACTTATGCGATCGTCTCATTTCGGATGGCCATCGGGTGATCTGCCTAGATAATCTTTTTACTGGGTCCGAAGCTAACATTGCGAATTTGCGCGCCAATCCGAATTTCGAGCTCATGCGCCACAATGTTACGGAGCCATTTCTGGTCGAGGTCGATGAGATATATAACCTAGCCTGTCCGGCGTCCCCGATACATTATCAGGCTGATCCGATTGAAACCACCAAGACGAGCGTACTCGGCGCCTTGAATACACTGCAGGCCTGCCTGCGTAGTGGCGCTAAAACGATGCTTGCGTCGACAAGCGAGGTTTACGGCGATCCTCAAGTTCACCCTCAACCCGAGCACTATTGGGGACACGTGAATCCAACCGGACCGCGTGCTTGCTATGACGAAGGTAAACGCTGCGCAGAGACGCTTTATTTCGATTATCACCGAAAGCATCGATTGCCGATCAAGGTCGCGCGCATTTTTAATACCTACGGTCCACGGATGCAGCCGAACGATGGCAGAGTGGTTTCGAACTTCATCGTGCAGGCGCTAACGGGGCAGCCGATCACGATCTATGGAGATGGCAGCCACACCCGGTCATTTTGTTACGTTGACGACCTCGTTGAAGGCTTCATTCGACTGATGTCCACGCCCGAAAAATTCATAGGGCCGGTCAACCTTGGCAATCCTGCGGAGTTTACGATGTGTGAGCTTGCTGAACTCGTGCTGGAGCTCACCGGCTCACGCTCGCGTATCGCGTTCAAACCGTTACCGACCGACGATCCCAAACGACGCTGCCCAGACATAACGCTCGCCCGGGCGCAACTCGACTGGTCGCCGGCGGTCTCACTCACTGATGGTTTGCAAAAAACCATTGCCCATTTCGAGACTACGCTCTCGCATAAGCCTTCCCCTATGCTGTTGGCAGAGAAGGCTGCAGCTTGACGGCCGCCATCAAGACGAAGGTCGATGGCCGCGTCGCGGTTCTGGTCACCGGCGGCGCTGGCTACATCGGAAGTCACACATGTAAAGCGCTGGCCAACGCCGGCTATATGCCAATTACATTCGACAACCTCGTGCACGGTCATAGGTGGGCGGTGCAGTGGGGGCCGCTCGTAAAGGGAGATCTGGCTGACGCCGAGCTTCTTAAAAAAACGATGGCCGAGTACTGCGTGGAAGCCGTTTTGCACTTCTCCGGTTATTGCTATGTCGGCGAGTCGATGAGCAAGCCCGAAAAGTACTTTCGCAATAATGTCGTGAACAGTCTGACGTTGCTCGAAGCGATGCGCAGCGCAGGGGTTAAGCACATTGTTTTTTCTTCCACCTGCGCGACTTATGGGTTTCCGGTCAAAATGCCGATCAGCGAAAGCAATCCGCAGAATCCGATCAATCCCTACGGCGAATCGAAGCTCGCCGTTGAAAAAATGCTGAGGTGGTGGGGCGCTGCGCACTCGTTACGATGGACGACGCTGCGTTATTTCAACGCCGCAGGAGCCGATCCTGAAGGGCAGATCGGCGAGGATCATGATCCCGAGACGCACTTGATGCCACTTGCGATCCAGGCGGCGCTCGGTGATCGCGCCCAGTTCGAGATTTATGGATGCGACTATCCGACCCCCGACGGCACTGCGATCCGCGACTTTATCCACGTGACCGATCTTGCAGCGGCACATGTTGCTGCGTTGCGCAGGCTCGAAGCCGGCGGAGAAAGCATCGCGCTCAATCTCGGAACTGGTAGCGGCCACTCCGTGCGCGAGGTGCTGGCTATGGTCGAGCAGGTGAGCGGACGCAAAGTACCGGCGCGGGAAGCGCCGCGTCGCGCAGGCGATCCGCCAGAATTGGTTGCAGCGGTGACGAGCGCCGCGCAGATCCTGAACTGGCGGCCGCAAAATTCGTCGCTGCAGAATATCATTACAACCGCGTGGCGCTGGCATTCGGATCGGCACGCCAAAGTCGCGCGCGAGGGGCGAACCCCAGCCGGGATGAATCCTGCCCTCGCCGTACCGGAAATCACCGTGGTCGCGCGGAACTCATGAGCCTCGCGCCATGTCCGAAACGAGCACGATTGACCGTCGACTGAATCGTTCAGCGAACGCCGAAGCGGGCGATCTGCCGCTTCACCGCGCCGTGAACATAACGGACCGGCCCGTCGTCGCCGGTAAGTTCGTGCGTGTGGGCAGTGAAAAGTTCTGGATCAAAGGCGTTACGTACGGAACGTTTCGCCCCTCTGACGGCGAAGCGCGTGACTACCCCGAGCCGCAACGCGTCGAATGTGATTTCGCTGCGATGGTCGCGTCTGGCATCAACACCATCCGCAGCTACACCGTTCCTCCGAAGTGGCTGCTCGATAGTGCGCTGAAGCACTGTTTGCGGGTCATGGTCGGGTTGCCATGGGAACAGCACATCGCATTTCTCGATGAGCCGGGTCGCGCCGAGAGTATTGTTAAACGGGTGCGCGAGGCTGTGCGTTCGTGCGCTGGCCATCCTGCGATTTTGTGTTACGCGGTAGGTAATGAGATTCCAGCGCCGATCGTGCGTTGGCACGGACGCCGCCGCACCGAGCAGTTTATCCGCCTCTTATACGCGGCTGCCAAGAGCGAAGATCCAGGCGCGCTCGTAACGTATGTGAATTATCCGACGACCGAATATCTGCACCTGCCATTTCTGGACTTCGCGTGTTTCAACGTCTATCTCGAATCTGAAGACCGCCTCGCAGCATATCTTGCCCGGCTTCAGAATCTCGCGGGCGAACGGCCGCTCGTGCTCGCAGAAATTGGACTCGACAGCCGTCATAACGGAATGGAAGCGCAGGCTCAGAGTCTGGCGTGGCAACTGCGCACGACGTTCGCTGCAGGATGCGCAGGCGCTTTCGTTTTCGGCTGGACTGACGAATGGCACCGCGGTGGCTTCGATATCGAAGACTGGGACTTTGGTCTGACCGCGCGGGATCGCAACCCGAAGCCGGCGCTCGCTGCTGTGCGGACCGCATTCGCCGGCGTGCCATTTCCTGACGGCATCGAATGGCCGCTAATATCAGTCGTGGTCTGCAGCTATAACGGCGCCCGCACGATACGCGACACGCTCGAGGGGCTTAAGCAAATCGATTATCCGGATTACGAAGTCATCGTCGTCAATGACGGCTCGAAGGATGCGACGCCTGAAATTGCGGCCCGCTATGACGTGCGTCTTATCAGTACGGAGAACCGCGGTCTTTCTAGCGCGCGCAACACGGGCTGGCAAGCGGCAACAGGAGAGATCGTCGCCTACATCGATGATGACGCTTATCCCGACCCGCATTGGCTCAAGTTTCTGGCGCACACTTTCATGACTACGAAGCACGTCGGTGTCGGTGGTCCAAACATCGCGCCCGCCGGCGACGGCGCGATCGCTGACTGCGTGGCGAATGCGCCGGGAGGCCCTGTCCATGTCCTGCTAAGCGATACCGTCGCCGAACACATACCGGGGTGCAATATGGCTTTTCGCCGCAGCGCGCTCGCCGAGATTGGAGGATTTGATCACCGCTATCGCACGGCCGGAGACGACGTCGACGTGTGCTGGCGTCTCATGCAGCGCGGTGGCACCCTGGGTTTTCATGCTGGCGCCATGGACTGGCACCATCGCCGTAACTCGTTGCTGATGTATTGGCGACAGCAGAAGGGCTATGGCAAAGCGGAAGCGCTGCTCGAAGAGAAATGGCCCGAGCGCTACAACGCGATGGGGCACCTGAAGTGGTTCGGCCGACTCTATGGGAAAGGGTTGACCCAGCCACTGGCGCTGCGCCGGTCTCATGTCTATCACGGCGCCTGGGGCACGGCCGCGTACCAATCGCTCTATCAGCCGGCGCCCGTTACCTTGCTCTCTCTGCCGCTCATGCCCGAGTGGTACTTAGTCATACTCGCATTGGCGGCGCTTGGCGCGCTAGGTCTCACGTGGACACCATTGGCGGTGATCGCATTCCCGCTACTCATTACCGCTTCCGGCGTATCCATTGCTCAGGCAGTCGCAGCAGGCGCGCTCGCTCAGTTCACAACGGACCAACCCAGCTTCGGCCACTTGCGCAAGAGGGGACTCACTGCGCTGCTTCATCTCATACAACCAGCTGCACGGCTGATCGGTCGACTTCAGCACGGTCTCAAGCCATGGCGCCGTCGTGGTAACGCGCGCGCTCGACTGCCTTCGGTTCGCAAAGCCGCATTGTGGAGTGAGAATTGGCGCGCGCCCGAACAGTGGGCGCGGCATTTCGAGGCAGCGCTGCGCGAGCAAAGCGCGGTCGTAATTTGTGGAGGTGACTTCGATGGATGGGATCTGCACGTACGCGGCGGGCTTTTCGGAGCGGCGCGCGGACTGCTCGCCGCAGAGGAACACGGCGCGGGCAAGCAACTCGTCCGGCTTGTAGTTCGGCCGTGGGCGTCGGCATCCACGGTGAGCGTTATAGCGATGCTCGCAGGGTTCGCACTTTGGGCCTTTGCGGATGCTGCCTGGATTGCAGCAGCGAGCCTCGCCCTGATCTTCATGGTGCTTGTCGCGCTCGTTATTCTCGATTGCTCGAAGGCCGCGGGAAGCTGCGCCCATGCATTTGAGCGCGTTCGCGCCACTCATGGCGCGAACGTCGATTAGCGGCAACTGCATGGTAGATTTTAAGTTCCGTCGCAAATTCGCGCGCATCCTCAGCTACTTTCTTGCCGAACGGCGTGGACTGATCGCGATATTGGCGTTCAGCCTGCTTTCTTCCGCGTTCGCTGCGTTGCAGCCGTGGCCGCTCAAGATGCTCATCGATTACGGCCTCGGCGACGAGGTCGTGCCTGCGAGTGTTGACAGTGCGTTGCACGCTATCGGCTTCACTTCAAGTCCGCTCGTTCTGATTGGCCTCGCCGCAACTGCCAGCATCTTCGTGTTTGCCGCTAACGCTGCACTGGACGCGGCTACAACCCTGACCTGGTCCCGAGCCGGGCAAAGTATGGTCAACCGCCTGGCCACGGATCTGTTTTTTCATCTGCAGCGTCTTTCATTGCTCTTTCACGCACGCCGCACGGTGGGTGACGCTTTGTCGCGAGTGACCGGTGACGCATGGAGCGTATACACGATCGTGGAAAGTCTGCTCATTGCACCAGCTAAGAACTGCATGCTGATCGTTTCGGTGGGCGCGTTGGCGTGGCAGCTCAGTCCTCCTCTCACCCTTCTGATCCTCTGCGCAGTTCCGCCGCTGGTCGCATCCGCTTCATATTTCGGCAAGCGTCTCAAAAACGCGGAGCGCGTCAAGCGGCAGGCTCAGGCGCATTTCACCGCGTTCGTACATCAGGTTCTCGGCGCGCTCCCCATCGTTCAAGCATTTGGCGCTGGAAAGCGCAATCTGGCGATCTTTGGCCGCTTGGGCGAAACCATAGTTGAAAGCCGGCAAAGAGGCGCGGTGTTGACGCAAGGCTATGCAACTCTCAATGGAATAGCGACAACGATAGGAGTCGCCCTCGTCATCTACGCCGGCGGGACGCAAGTCCTTGCGCACGAAATGACGCTCGGGACATTGCTCGTATTAATCGCCTACGTAC
>JALYOK010000535.1 GCA_030856925.1 Pseudomonadota bacterium | reverse complement strand
TCGCCAGGCCGTTCATCGACCAGGTAGAGTTCACGCTGGTCGCCGACGAACTCCTTACCTGCGCGCTTGACACGTGCGGCGAGGGCGACGGCAGAGCTGGGGGAGAGACGGAAGCGTAGATAGTTGGCGGCGCCGGCTGAGGGCGCTGAGTCGGCGAACAGCCGCTGCGGCGGCGGCTTCAACTGGACGATTACTTCGGCGGCCGTCGCCGCCAAAAACTTGCCCGATCGAAGGTGCCACGGCACTCCCTCCCATCGCCACGAATCGATGAAAAGCCGCAGAGCGCAGTAAGTCTCGACATCGGAACCCTTCGCCACTCCCATCTCTTGACGATAGCCGGCGTACTGGCCGCGCACCAGGTCTTCAGGCTTCAATGGGCGAATTGCCTGGAAGACGTCAGCGGTCTCGCCGTGCACAGCTCCAAATCCCCTGTAGGTCGGCGGCTCCATGGCCAGCAGCGCGACAACCTGGAACAGATGGTTTTGAATCACGTCGCGCAGGCAGCCGGCAGTTTCATAAAACGCGCCGCGGCCCTCCACCCCGAAATTTTCGGATAAGGTTATCTGCACGCTGGCCACATAATTGCGGTTCCAGATTGGCTCCAGAAACGAATTGGCAAAGCGAAAATATAGAATATTCATGATCGATTCCTTCCCAAGGAAGTGATCGATGCGAAAAATCGAGTCTTCACTGAACACCGACCGGGCAATCCGATTGATCTCCCGCGCGGAGGTTAGGTCCCGTCCGAAAGGTTTTTCGACGATGACGCGCGCATGATCGGCTAAGCCCGCGACATCGAGCCCTTTGATCACTGTCGCGAAAAGCGATGGCGGGATAGCAAGATAGTGCGCCGGGCGCCGCGAATCACCCAGCACTTGCTTGAGCGCTTCGAACGTACCCAAGTCGTTGTAATCCCCACTCACGTATCTGAGCAGGGACAGCAGATGTTGGGCGGCTCGCTCGTCATCGATTCTGCCGAGTCTTTTTATACTGTCCATTGCCCGTTTGCGAAGTTGCGCCACGCTCCACTTCGATGTGGCAACACCCACCACCGGTACAGTGAGCACGCCCCGCTTCGCCATCGCATAGAGCGCCGGAAAAATCTTCTTATGAACGAGGTCACCCGTGACGCCGAACAGCACCAGCGCGTCGGATGGTGGGGCGAGATCGTTGGCCTTGTTCATTTCAACGTTGTCCCTTCTTTTAATGATGCCCGGCAAATTGCTTACGCATCGCAGAGACCCACCAGATCACATCGTTGGAAAATGTGAATAGACTGTTCGGTTTCGGCGCGCGACGCCGAAGGTGGGAGGCGCCGGGCTAGGGTTTTGCCGTAGGGCTTATCCGCCACACCATATTTCCGACATCGTCCGCGACAAGCAGCGCGCCCGTACGGTCAATCGCGAGACCAACCGGACGCCCATACGCCTCGCCGGCCGGGCTGAGAAACCCGGTGAGCACCTCTTCTGGCTTGCCTATCGGGCGCCCATTTGCGAATGGCACAAAAATAACCTTATAGCCGCTGAACGGCCGGCGGTTCCACGAACCGTGCTGGCCGATAAACGCGCCGCCGACAAAGCGATCCGGTAAATAACTTCCTGCATAAAAAAGTAGTCCAAGTGAACCGGTATGTGAGCCTAACGCATAATCCGGAACTATTGCTTTAGCGACTTTCTCAGGAAGCAGCGTCTTTACGCGCGTATCGACGTTCTGCCCGTAATAGCTATAGGGCCAGCCGTAGAAACCGCCCTCCTGTACTGCAGTCATATAGTCCGGCACAAGATCACTGCCGATCTCGTCCCGTTCATTGACCACGGTCCACAGCACTCCGCTCTGCGGGTGCAACGCGAGGCCATTCGGATTGCGCAATCCGGAAGCAAACTCCCGCGAACTTCCGGTTGCCGGATCGATCTCGAAGATAGCGGCGCGGCCGGCTTCGTTCTCTAAGCCGTTCTCGCCGACATTGCTATTCGACCCCACCGTCACGTAGAGCCGGGACCCGTCTTTGCTTGCTATGACATTTTTCGTCCAGTGATGGTTGATTTTCCCTGCTGGGAGGTCGATAACCTTCTCGCCCGGAGCGCGAATTTGAGTGGAGTCGGTCGTATAAGGAAATCTCAACAACGCATCGGTGTTGGCAACGTATAGCTTATTGCCTACGAGTGTCATGCCGAAGGGTGAGTTTAAGCCTTGGATAAAGACTGTTCGGGTTTCTGCAACCCCATCGCCATCGGCATCGCGCAGCAGCGTGATACGATTGGCGCTCGGCGCCCCCGCGCCGGCGCGCTTCATAAAAAACTTCATGAACCGGCGTTTGACGCTTGTCGGAGCATCGTCTTTTTTGGCCGGAGCATTTGTTTCAGCTACCAGTACGTCGCCATTAGGAAGCGCATACAACCAACGGGGGTGATCAAGCCCGCCCGCATAAGCATTCACGGCAAGACTGGCAGGCGCAGTTGGCATAGCACCGGTGGGCCACCCCTTTGCGGGGGCGACATTGACGGTCGGGATTAGGGTCGGATTCGGGGGTGGTAGGGTAGGTTTTACTCCAACGCCTGCCGTTTCCGGCAATGTCGCGACTTCGCCACACGAGGCAACGGTCAGCATTGCGAAGAATGCCCACGGAGACAAAATTAAGCGTTTCAACGAAGGTCTCTATACAAAAATTGCGACTACGCGAGGGGTCGGTGAAGGGAATGCCATAGCGAT
>JALYOK010000521.1 GCA_030856925.1 Pseudomonadota bacterium | reverse complement strand
AACCCGGTTGTTTCCCGTCTCGGTGACACTGAAGCAGCGGTCACCTCGGTCTATTCAGTGCCGAACTTTTTTGGCGCGCATGGCTACGATTCCAAGCTGCAGTCGATGAGCGCGATCCTATTTGCCGCGGGACCGGACATTGCTCAGGGACGCGAATTGGAGTTGGTGCACAATATCGACGTGGCGCCGACTGTGTTGAAAATTCTAGGCGTGACCCCAGCGCCGACAGTCGACGGTACAGTGATTCTCGGGATGCTGAACGGGCACGACCACTGAATTAGTCACAAACAAGGCTGTCTGCCCAAACGAATTATCGCTGGATCTATATCTTCGGCAACGTCACGCCGCTTTGTCCTTGATATTTGCCGCCGCGATCTTTATAACTCGTCTCGCACACTTCGTCGCTCTCGAAGAAGATCACTTGAGCGACACCCTCGTTGGCGTAAATTTTCGCGGGCAGGGGTGTCGTGTTGGAAAACTCCAGCGTCACATAGCCTTCCCACTCCGGCTCGAACGGCGTGACGTTGACGATGATGCCGCAGCGGGCGTAGGTCGATTTACCCAGGCAAATAGTTAACACGTTACGCGGGATGCGAAAGAATTCCACCGTGCGCGCTAATGCAAACGAATTCGGTGGAATGATGCAGTGGTCGGCTTTGATATCGACGAAGGATTTGTCGTCGAAATTTTTTGGATCGACGATGGTGGAATTGATGTTGGTGAAGAGCTTGAATTCGTTCGAACAGCGGATGTCGTAGCCATAACTCGATGTGCCGTACGACACGATGCGTTTGCCGTCGGCGTGACGCACCTGATTCGGCTCGAATGGTTCGATCATGCCGTATTGCCCGGCCATACGGCGGATCCATTTATCGGATTTGATGCCCATTCAGAAAGCTTGTTTCATTGGCCAGCCGCTATGCTCAAAATTTCTCAAGCCATGGCCGCACTTCCAATTCCCAGGTCCAAGCGCTGCGCTGCTGACGGTGCAATTGTAGATAGGATTCGGCGATCGCATCGGGGTCGAGCCAACGGTCCGTCGCACGGTCGGCTTCGTCGTCGGCATAGCTGGTTGCAATACCGCCATCGATTACGATATGGGCAACGTGGATGCCTTTCGGAGCAAGTTCGCGGGCCATGCTTTGGGCGAGCCCGCGCAGGCTGAATTTCGCCATGGAGAACGGCGCAGAACCGGCGAAACCTTTGACGCTCGCCGTGGCGCCGGTGAAAAGGATGGTGCCGCGTTGCAACGGCAGCATACGCTTTGCGGCCTGCTGTCCGACTAAGAATCCGCCGAACGCGCCGGCAATCCAGCCGCGTTTGACCTGCTCGGGATCGAGCTCGGCAATGGCGCCGCGGCCGCGCATGCCGGCGTTGAAGACGACCAGGGTCGGTGCGCCGAATTTCGCGGAGACATCCTCGAACAGCCGCGCCACCTGGTCTGGTTCGCCCGCGTCACACGTAAACGTCGTGGCGTTGATTTCGGCGGCGAGCGGCTTGATTTTTTCTTCGTTACGCGCAGCGAGCGCCACACGCATACCTTCGCGCGCGAAACGCTTCGCAAGCGAAGCGCTAAGGCCTTTACCGGCGCCGACGATGAGTGCAACTTCAGTATTCATGATCTCGATCCGTTTTCCAAAAATCGTTGAGATAGATGCCGCGGATTAATCCGCGAGCAGGTTGTTGAAGGGCTTGCGGTTTTTCCAGCGATAGGTTTTGAAATCACGCTCATCGGTGGAAAGAATTCGGCCGTCACCCAAGTGCTCCGCCAGAATAACGAGCGAAGCGTCGGCCAGATCCATCGGCAAATCCGCATACGATTCCATCAATCGAAACATACGCGGAAAATGCACGGTTTCAAGTTGAAACAACGTTATCGCCCCGGAGAGATACGTCTCCAACGAGCGTATCTGGGCGGTCACACCGGCGCGCGTCAGTAATAGGTGACTGGTTTCGGTTATGACGGGCCAGGTGGTGATGAGTCGATCCTTGAGGTCGCGCAGGATGTTTTTCGCTCGCCGGTGATGAACGTCGTTTTCGTTGGCCAGGGCGACTAGTACTCCGGTATCAACGATAACCATGTTTTTTCTGCAGACTTTCCGTCAGGTATTTCTTGTACTGGGTCGACAAGTCCTTTGGGCCCTTTGCACATCCGATGAAACCGATACGCTGCATGATTTCATAGGCGCTAGGCCCGTTCTGCACCTGTTTCGCTGCGGCGTAGTGATCAATCGCGTCGCGAATCACGTCCGAGAGGGACAGGCCGGTCGTTTTGGCGAGCTGTTCGAGCTTATGCATACGATCCGCGTCCAAGCGCGCATTTACTCGCGTCACCGCGGGTGTAACGCGATAAGAGGTGCGTTCCTTGCTGATTCCCAGTTTTTTGAAGGTTGTCATACGCCGTATGCTACTGACCGTGCGAAAAGATGTCAAGCCAGATTTATCGCTACGTTTTCTGAATCACGATATGCGGAAATTTCAAACTCATATCTTTCTGGAGTTCTCCGATCTTCACCGCGATTCAACGCGGGATTAGCTTGTAGATCTTCGCGATGTCGCCATCTGGATCGGCGACGACGGTGGGGGCGGCCGAAATCGGTTTGCTCGCGAATTTGCAACTTCAAGGGAAGCGAACCGAGTACGTCAACGCCATATTCCCTAGCCATGCGTTCGCCGCCGCCGGCGCCAGAAAAAGCGCCCAAGGCCGACAACATAGAAATGGCTGTGCTAACCTAAGATAATTAAGCCGCGTGTCGCATTTGTCTGTCCGTCCCACAGGCAATAACGGGCGACCGTACCGCGGCCAGATGCTTATTGCGCTGGATTCGCGGAGATATAATTACACGATGAAAGAAAAGCAAACAATCGGGCTCGTTACGCGAATGATCGCCTTAGGCGCCGCTGTCTTGGCAATCTTGGCGCCTGCGGTTTTCTACTCGGTTGGCCGAAGCTTCGCGATCGATGCGTTGTCGGCCAAAACAGAGCTTGCCCGTGAAACAATCGACAAGGAACTTGAACATTCCGTTGGGGCCGCCGCGATGCGGGCGAAGCTGACCGAGGCGTTGCAACGGCTGCAAGCCGCCGACCCGTCACTTGAGCATTTGCGCCTGCTCGGCCCGCAGGGAATCGTAATATTCGAATCTGGCGAAGACCCTGCGGCGCCGGCGATTAGCACGACCGCTTCGCTCAATAGTTCCACGTATCAATTAGTGGAAATCCAAGCCAAATCTTCGCTACGGCCGCTGGCGATGCAAACCGCTGGCGTCGCTGTTGGCAGTGCGTCGGCGGCGATTTTGTTGTTTTTCGGCATGCGCCACTGGCGTAGCAGACCGCGCGGCGCTGACCTATGGCCTAAAGACCAAGTGGAAGACGCCTTTGCCTCGATCGGCGGCGCCGTGATCATGGCGGACTTGGGCGATCGGGTGCTGTACCTAAGCCCCTTGGCAGAGGAACTCACCGGTTGGACCACCGCTGAGGCATACCAAATGCCCTTGGCGGATGTTTTCGCGCTCAGTGATGTCAAGAACGGGATATCTATCGCCGAGCCCGTGCGCACCGTGACCTCCGGCCAACCCCTTAAGATAGTCGAGCGCGTTCTTAATCAGCGCAACGGGGAATCCTTGCCGATCGAGCAATCGGCGGCGCCCACGCGCGACCGCGCCGGCCGCGTTTCCGGGAATATTTTCACATTCCGCGACATCAAGGAGCGCAAGCTTACCGAACAGCGGCTTTCGAGTCTCGCTAACTACGACCCCTTGACGGGGCTCCCCAACCGCACGCTATTTCGTGATCGCCTACGGCAGGCCTTAATTCGGGCCACGCGCAAGCGGGAGATGTTCGCGGTCTTGTTTCTCGATTTGGATGGCTTCAAAATGATCAACGATAGCCTGGGCCATGAGATCGGCGATCAATTGTTGCAGCAAGTCGCAAAGCGACTGCAAAGCGTGTTTCGCCGTAGCGACACCGTGGCACGCGAAACGCCGGGTGAACTCAACGAGTCCAATCAACCGATCGTGGCCCGGCTCGGCGGTGACGAATTCACCATCATCTTGCACGACATCACCACGCCCGAGGGCGCCGGCACCGTCGCAAAGAAAATCGTCGACATCTTATCCGCGCCAATGAAGTTGCAGACGCACGAGGTCTATATTTCTCCCAGCATCGGCATCAGCGTTTTTCCCCTGCATGGCAACGAACTGGGCGATCTCGTCAAGGCGGCGGATGCGGCTATGTACCGCGCCAAGGAGATGGGCGGCAATACCTTTCAGTTCTTCGATAATGAAATGAACGAGAAAGTGCAGGCGAAGATTTCCATGGAAGTCAGCCTGCGCCGAGCTACTGAGCGCAACGAATTTCAACTCGAGTATCAACCCAAGATGGACGTTACCAGCGGACGGGTAATCGGTGCTGAAGCATTGCTGCGCTGGCGCAGTGCCGAACTCGGATCGGTATCGCCGGCGCATTTCATTCCGGTGTTGGAAGACACGGGTTTGATCGTGGAGGTCGGCGAATGGGCGATACGCACGGCGTGCCTTCAAAACAAACAGTGGGAAAACGCCGGCTTGCCGCCCCTAGTCGTCGCTGTGAATCTATCGCCGCGGCAGTTGCGTCAAGGCGGGCTGAGCGGCACTGTTCAACGTATTCTTGCCGAAACGGGCCTTGAGGCGCAATTTTTGGAATTGGAGATCACCGAAGGATTACTGGTCGAGCAGAGCGAATCCAGCAATTTCACTCTATTTGAATTGAGCGCCGCCGGTATCCAGATATCGATCGATGATTTCGGCACTGGTTATTCATCCATGAGCTATCTCAAACGCTTCAATGTCAATGCGCTTAAGATCGACCAGTCCTTCGTGCGCGGACTGTCGGTGTATCCGGACGACGCCGCCATCGTCGACGCCATTATCGGCCTCGGCCACAGCCTCGGACTCAAAGTCGTCGCGGAAGGCGTGGAAACCGAACCGCAATTAGAGTATTTGCGCAGCCGCGGCTGCGACCAAATCCAAGGGTATTGGTTGAGCCGGCCTCTCCCGCCGGCGGATTTCGAGACATGGTTTCGTCATAGAGAGCATTGCTTTTCTTAGCCGTCCGAAACCTTTGCGGCGTCTGGCCCGAGTGGTTTCTGGTCCCCTTTGAACTGGGTTCGATGAACCAGCGCGCTTTTCAGGTATTCTGAACGACAATATTCGGAAATTTCGAACTCATATCTTTCTGAAGTTCCCCGATTCTCACCGCGACTCGCCGCGCAATCTGTTTGTAAATTTTGGCGACTTGGCCATCGGGATCAGCGACGACGGGGGGGCGGCCGGAATCAGTCTGCTCACGAATTTGCAGCGTCAACGGAAGCGAACCGAGTACGTCGAGGCCATAGTCCTTAGCCATACGTTCGCCGCCGCCGGCGCCAAAGATATGCTCCTCATGGCCACACGTCGAGCAGATGTGCGTGCTCATGTTTTCGACGATGCCGAGGATAGGCACGTTCACTTTCTCGAACATCTTGAGGCCCTTACGAGCGTCTAGCAGTGCAACGTCCTGCGGGGTGGTGACGATCACCGCGCCGGTCACCGGCACGCGCTGCGCGAGGGTGAGTTGAATATCCCCGGTGCCCGGTGGCAAGTCGACGACGAGGTAATCCAAATCCTTCCAATTGGTATCCCGCAATAACTGCTCGAGCGCGCCGGTGACCATGGGCCCGCGCCACACCATCGGTGTTTCGGTGTCGATCAAGAAACCGATCGACATGGCCTGTATGCCGTAATTGACCTTGGGCTCCATAGTTTTGCCATCCGTCGTCTCCGGTTTCCCCGAAAGCCCAAGCATGGTCGGCTGGGACGGGCCGTAGATGTCGGCATCGAGTATGCCCACATTTGCTCCTTCCGCCGCGAGGGCAAGCGCAAGGTTCACGGCCGTGGTGGATTTGCCGACGCCGCCCTTGCCGGAAGCTACCGCGATAATGTTGCGCACGCCGGGGATAAGTTTGACGTTGGTTTGGGCGGCATGGCTGATGATCCGGCTTTCCACTTGCACATCGGCTTGGTTCAAGCCCGGCAAGGTTGCGAGTTGCTTCGCAAATGCCGCCCGGGTTTCCTCGAAAACACTTTTCGCAGGATAGCCGAGGACGACGTGGACACTGACGTTGTCGCCGCTTACCTCGATCTTCTTGATCGCTTTCGCCGCAGCGTAGGTTTTGCCTGTGTTGGGATCGATTAAATCCTTCAGTGCTGCTTGGACCTGTGCATCGATGATGGCCATGGAGCGCGAATTCCTGGGTAGGATGAGGCCTGCCATTTTAACAGTTCGACTCGTCATCTAACTGTTTCGTCCGGCGCTTTGCTACAATTCGGCGTTAAGTAAATCCTCGGCAACATGAAAAAGCAACTCCTCGTCACCACTGCTTTGCCCTATGCCAATGGCCCGTTTCATATCGGCCACATCATGGAATACATCCAGGCCGATATTTGGGTGCGTACCCACCGCATGCACGGCCATGAAGTGCATTTCGTTTGCGCCGACGACACCCATGGCGCGCCGATCATGCTGAAAGCCGAGAGCGAAGGAGTGACGCCGGAGCAACTGGTCACGCGAATCGGTGAGGAACATAAACGCGACTGGGCAGATTTTGGCATCAGCTTCGACCATTGGCACAGCACCCATTCGCCGGAGAATCGCGAGTTGGCGGAGATGTTTTACAGCAAGCTCGACGCCAATGGCTTGATCGAAAAGAAAACCATCGAACAGTTTTATGATCCGGTAAAAGGGATGTTTTTGCCGGATCGCTATATCAAAGGTGAATGTCCCAAGTGCGGGGCCAAGGATCAGTATGGCGATTCTTGCGAGGTATGCGGCGCCGTCTACGCGGCCACGGATTTGAGGAATCCCTATTCCACTCTCACGGGCGCCAAGCCGGTGATGAAACGATCGGAGCATCATTTTTTTCGCCTGTCGGATTCGCGCTGCGTCGGGTTCCTTAAGGAATGGACTCAGGCGCCGGGCCGTTTGCAAAGTGAGGTCGCAAATAAAGCGGCGGAATGGTTCGAAGCGGGCCTTAACGATTGGGACATTTCCCGCGACGCGCCGTATTTCGGCTTCGAAATTCCCGGCGCACCTGGCAAATATTTCTATGTCTGGCTCGACGCGCCGATCGGATATCTCGCTAGCTTCAAATACTGGTGCGGCAAACAGGGCATCGATTTCGATGCATTCCTGAACCTCGATTCCAGCGCTGAGATGGTGCACTTCATCGGCAAGGACATTCTTTATTTCCATACGCTGTTTTGGCCGGCGATGCTGAAATTCGCCGGTTTTCGGGCGCCGTCTAACGTCTTCGTACATGGCTTCGTCACGGTGGACGGCGAGAAAATGTCCAAGTCTCGCGGCACTTTTATCAACGCCCGCAGCTACCTCGATCACCTGAAAAATCCCGAGTATCTGCGCTATTACTTCGCGGCGAAACTCAACGCTTCGATGGAGGACATCGACCTCAATCTCGATGATTTCGTGGCGCGCGTGAACAGCGATCTGATCGGAAAATTCATCAATATTGCCAGCCGTTGCGCGGGTTTCATTTCCAAAAAATTTGACGGCAAGCTTGCCGCTACTTTTCCAAAGATAGACTTGCTTGAAAAGCTGCAGCGCGCCGCACCGGACATTATCGCGCTCTACGAAGCGCGGGAGTCCGCCAAGGCGCTGCGCTAAATCATGGCGCTAGCGGACCTTTGCAACCAGTACGTAGATGAGATGAAGCCCTGGGAGCTTGCCAGGCATCCGGAGCACGCGGCGCAGCTACACGAAACGTCGAGCGTCAGCCTTAATCTATTCCGGCTGCTGGCAATCTACTTAAAGCCCGTGTTGCCGAAATTAGCCGAAGACGTCGAAGCGTTTTTGTGTATAGTTCCATTAAGGTGGGACGATGCAAAAGTGTTGCTTCAGGGACACGCGATCCAGCCTTACAAACATTTAATGAAGCGAATAGAGCCAAAACAGATCGAAGATTTGATTGCTGCCAACCAGGCTGGATTACAAACGGGAAAACCGCCAACCCCACCGGCTCCCGTCGCAAACATCGCGCCAATCGGCGAGACCATCGGCATCGACGATTTCAGCAAACTCGATCTGCGCATTGCCAAGATCGTTCACGCCGAGCATGTTCCCGACGCGGATAAATTGCTAAAGCTCACCCTCGATATCGGCGCCGAGACCCGCACTGTGTTCGCAGGGATCAAGTCGGCCTACGCGCCCGAATCCCTTATCGGCCGTCACACCGTAATGGTCGCCAACCTCGCGCCGCGCAAGATGCGCTTTGGCGAATCCCAGGGGATGGTGCTCGCAGCCGGCGACGGTAACGGGCTTTATCTCCTAAGCCCCGACGAGGGCGCTAAGCCGGGAATGCGGGTCAAGTAATTGTTTTTAGACGCCAGGGCGGGGAAGTAGTACTGGCGCGGCTCTTGGCTGTGCATGCCTGAACAGCCTTACCCTGCTTGCCTGTCAAGCCGATGTTTTCTTGTTCTTCCACCAATCGGTGTTGATCAAATCGTCGTGGGGTTCGTCCAGCACGATAATGTGGACGCGATAGGGCCCGTGGGCGCCGATTACCAACGTCTGCTC
>JALYOK010000479.1 GCA_030856925.1 Pseudomonadota bacterium | reverse complement strand
GTACTATCCGCCGCATATGTACTTAATTAAAGATGGCGGGGTTGCCCGCTCCGCTATTCGCATATGCGTTAACTATGGGTAATCAGATTCTGGTCGTCGACGACGAAGTCGGCATACGCGAACTCCTTTCCGAGATCTTGATCGACGAGGGCTATGAGGTAAAGCTTGCGGAGAACGCGACGGCGGCCCGCGCCCTGCGTCGCCAAGCGCGTCCCGACTTGGTATTGCTCGATATCTGGATGCCCGATACCGATGGAATCAGCCTGCTCAAGGAGTGGTCCACCGGCGGCTTGCTGACCATGCCCGTGGTGATGATGTCCGGCCATGGCACGGTCGATACCGCAGTGGAAGCGACCCGGGTCGGCGCCTTTGATTTTCTCGAAAAACCTATTACGCTGCCGAAGTTGCTGGCGACCGTCGGGCGCGCCTTGGCCCGCGGCCAAGGATTCGTCCGAACCGGACTGGAGCTCAGTAACCTCGGCAAGTCCCAACTGATCATGGATCTGAAGCGGCGCCTGGAGCAGATTGCCCATCGCAAGTTTCCTGTTTTGTTGGTCGGTGAGAAAGGCTGTGGCGTGGAGATTTGCGCCCGTTATCTGAAGCAACCGAACGCGGCGTGGGCGGCGCCCGAGGATACCGCTTGGCTCACCGAGAATCCGTTCGCGATTCTAAACGACGTGCGTGACGGTATCTTGTTTTTGCCGGAGATCGCCCAGCTATCGCGCGGTGAACAGCGCGGTTTGCAGCATCTGATAGGAAAAATAGACAAGAACAATACCCGGCTGGTGTGCGCCACGTCGAAGCCGTTGCCTGGGCTGGTGCAGCAGGACAAGTTCGATGCCGATCTGGCCGGCAAACTGAGCTTGATCACCGTTCCCATTCCCTCGTTACGGGAACATCCCGACGATATTATCGATATCGCCAACATGATGCTGGCGCAATTAGTGGAAGCGAAAGACGTACCGCTGTGCCATTTTTCGAGCGGCGCTCTGAACGCGTTCCGCAACCTGGAATGGCCCGGCAATTTGCCGGCGCTCGCGAATGCGGTGAAGACCTTGGCGTTGACAGGCCTGGTGGCGGAGATTTCGGCTGAGGACGTGGCGCGAATCGCGCCGCAGTTCTCGCCCATGGAAACGCCGGAGCAAATGCTTGCCCAGGCGTTGCCGCTTGATTTACCGTTGCGCGATGCCCGCGACGTATTCGAGAAAATTTATTTCGAACATCACATTCGATTGGAGAACGGCAACATGTCGCGAGTCGCCGATAAAGTCGGACTGGAACGCACCCATTTATACCGCAAGCTCAAGCAACTGGGGATTCGGCCCGGTCATTTGCAGCGCGTTGAGGAAGTTTAGAATAATCGCCGCGCCACAAGGCGCGTGGATATCGATTTCAGGCTATGCATCGCCTGAAATCCGCGCTCCTATTGACTCGCAGGCCGTTGACCACAGAATACTAAGTAATGTCCTCTAGTCCACAGTCCAGCTCGATCCTTCAACGTGCGCGCGACATCTGCTTCGGACCTCCACGAGATCCGCTGAATCCCGACACGCGACGCCATATTGCACTGATTGCATTTTTCGCCTGGATAGGCTTGGGCGCCGACGGCCTGTCGGCCGCGGCCTACGGCCCGGAACTGGGTTATCTCGCGCTCGGCGCACACGCGCGTTTTGGTGTCTATTTGGCGCTGGCGACCGCGGTTACCGTATTTATTATTTCCCTCGCCTACAACCAGGTCATCGAGTTGTTTCCGAGCGGCGGCGGCGGCTACAAAGTCGCGAGTCAGTTGATTGGGCCCAAGGCGGGACTAGTGTCCGGGGCGGCGCTGATCGTCGACTATGTACTGACCATTTCCATTTCCATCGCCAGCGCGGCGGATCAGTTGTTCAGCTTGTTGCCGTTAGGCGCGCAGCATTTCAAAATCATTGTCGGTGTGGCGTTGATAATATTGTTGATCTTTCTTAATCTGCGCGGATTGAAAGAGGCAATCAAAACCTTGCTGCCGATCTTTCTCGGCTTCGTGATCATCCACATCGTCCTTATTTTCTACGGCATTATCGCCCATGCGGATAGACTGCCGAGCCTCCTTCCCGACACGTGGAATGAAACCTTGACGCTGAAGGCGGAAACCGGTTGGTTCTTCGTCATTGCTACCTTGATGCTCGCCTACTCTCAAGGCGGCGGCACGTATACCGGCTTGGAAGCCGTGTCGAATAATGTCAATACTCTAGCCGAACCGCGCGTCCGGACTGGCAAATGGACGATGTTTTACATGGCTTGTTCGCTGGCCTTTACCGCAGGCGGAATTTTGCTGTTGTACCTGCTTTGGGACGCCAAGCCCGTTGCGGGCGAAACCTTGAACGCCGTCGTGTTCAAATCGATACTCGACACTTGGACCTTAGGAGGCATTCCGTGGACGACTTTTATGCTGCCGATCGCCATGTTATTCACGGCGGGGCTGCTGTTTGTCGCCGCCAATACCGGTTTTCTCGGCGGCCCCGCGGTGTTGGCGAACATGTCCATGGATCAGTGGGTGCCCAATCAATTCGGTTCGCTGTCCAACCGTCTGGTCACCAAGAACGGCGTCCTGCTGATGGGCTTGGCGGCGCTCGCCGTGTTGGTTTGGAGTCGCGGCGAGGTTGAACTGTTGGCGGTGCTTTACAGCATCAACGTATTTCTGACGTTCTCGCTCTCGTTGCTGGGTCTGTGCATTTATTGGCTGCGGGAGCGGCGGCGAGAAAGAAAGTGGCTACGGCGTTTTACTCTGTCGGCAGTCGGTTTTTCCGTCACCGCCAGCATCCTGACGATACTGCTGGTGGAAAAATTTGAGCATGGGGCCTGGGAAACCGTGCTGATCACGGGCGCGGTTGTGGCCCTGTGTTGGTTTATCCGCAAACATTACGACCAGACCCGCGATCAGCTCAAAAAAGTCGAGGAAATTTTCTCCGGACAAAGTTATGACAAGCTCGACAATCCGCCGGTCATCGACCGTGATGCGCCCACAGCGATCTTCATGGTCAGCCGCAACCGCGGCGCCGGCATGCATACCTTGCTGTGGGTACAGCGTCTGTTTCCCGGTAATTTTAAGAATTTCGTTTTCCTCAGCGTCGGCGCGGTAGATACGGCGAGTTACTCCGCGGAAGGGGAGATCGAAAAGTTGCAAAAGGAGGTGAAGGCGACGATGGATTACTTCGTCAACTTTTGCCATCATCACGGCATCGCCGCCAAATCTTACGAAAGCTATGGCACCGACAGAGTCAACGAATTGACCAAGCTTGTCGATCAGGTAACGGTGGAATTCCCAAATTCGGTTTTCTTCGCCAGCAAACTTATTTTCGTGCACGACAATTGGTGGACCCGCTGGCTGCATAATCAGACCTCCCTCACCATGCAGCGCATCCTGCATTTACGCGGACAGCAAATGGTGATCTTGCCGATGAAGATCGGCTGAGATAACTAAGGATGAAGGCGGAGGGATGAAGGATGCGTGGCCTACACCGGAAGCCGCGTCCAGCTTGCCTCCCACGGCATGCATTGCCAGGAGCCAATATACGTGCGCCTATTGGCGTTGCTTATCGGTAAAGCTATAGACAGGCATTCGCATTAGCGTTGGCATCGAACAAACCCGCCAGGGTGGGCATCAAGTTTTTCAAAATCTGTGTCGCAAGTGCGCTGGTGAAGTGATATTTGGCGGCTTCTTCGCCCGGGACATAGGCCACCAAGGTGCCGAAGAACCGATCACTCAGCAGGAACATGAAAGTCGCGGATCGATTGACTACCCGTGATGAAATAAGTTGTCCGGATTTGCCGTACGTATCGAAGCGATGATCGCCGGTGCCGGTTTTGCCGCCAATGTCGATGGCGTTGCCTTGCGCGTCGACTAGCGCGCCTCGCAAACGTCTGGCAGTTCCGCTTTCCACCACATCTATCAACGCGCGGCGAGCGACGTCCGTTACTTCTTTCGGCAATACGCGCTCGCCCGCTTGGGGTCGGGGCTCGAACCGCGTTTCATAAGGCGTGGCTGAGGCGAAGTGTAAACTCTGTAGTCGGACGGCCGGGCGACGTATGCCTTCATTGACGATGATTCCCATCAATTCCGCCAGCGCCGCCGGCCGATCCGCCGAACTACCGAGTGCGCTTGCATACGACGGCACCAGCGAATCGAATGGATAACCCAAACGTTTCCAGGCACGGTGCACCTCCAGAAAACCTTCAACTTCCAGCAAACTCAAAATCCGCCGATCTTGCGCATTCTTGCGGCGCGTGTTGAACAGCCACCTGTACACGGCCTGGCGCTCGTCGCTGCTTCCCTCCTGCACCTGGGCGGCGGTGGCGCCGGGGTGGGCGCGTAAAAAGCTGACCACCCATAATTCAAGCGGATGAACCCCGGCGGTATAGCCGCGATCCGCGAAAGTAAATTTGGCTGGCGCGTATTTGTCGTACAGGAACTGGATCTCGGCCGCCTTCGGCTGATCTTGTTCAAGATATTTATCGAGGAATGAGGTAAAACTACCGACGCCGGCTTCGGGATCGATGATGCGAAAGATCGCCGCCAGCTTTGGAGCGGTTGCGCGGATGCCTTGAATGAGCAAGGCCTCGGCTTCCGCGGCGCTTTTATCACGATACTTTTGCAGAAACCGGCGCACGAAGATGCGGCCTTCGCGATCGGCGAAGCGCGCCAGATAATCCTTACGACGTGGATCCTTGGCATCGGTCAGCAATCGCGCCGACGAGCCCGGCGTTTGGAACATGTAATGGCGGACCACGTCCCGCATCATTCGAACGAACACCAGGTTCACTGAATTTCGAAAACCCTCGCGCAGCGGCATGACGCGGCTATCGTCGTCGGCGCTGAAGTTATCGAAGCGGTGGGCGCCACCGCCGGTGAAAAACTGTTCCGCTGGGCTGGCGGAATAATCGCGATCCATGGCGGATTCCAGCATGGTCGGTAAATCGCCGGGGCCATTCGTCTTAAGATAATCGATCGCCCAGCGGGTTAATACATCGCGCGGATCGATCTCGATTTTCGCCAGTTCCTCCTTGGGCCTTTTCGCGTAGCGCGTGTGCAGGGAGGCAATGATTTCCAGATAGGTGACCAAGGTGCGGAATTTCGCCGTCGAGCCCAGGTCGAGCTTGGTGCCTTGATTGATATCGAAGGGTTGCTCATAGTTATCGGTTTGTACGCGCAGTAAATTGCCGCGCTCGGTGCGTTCGAATAAGGTAAAGCTGTAAATGACTTTGGCGGGATCGGAATTCTCCAACAATTGTTTTTGGTTCAAGCCCGCTTCGGCCGTGACTGCGCGATCCTTGATTTGGTACAGCAGATCAGTAATGGATTTTTGCAATTTGCTATTGAGCGTGCTCGTCACCGCCAAGTCCAACCGGTCGAGATCGTACAGGCGCGACGTGTTGGCAACGCCGCTTAAGTGGGTGCGGACCGTGGTTGCGACTTTGCGCGTGGCGAAGGACGACGGCGGTAGCGTGACCTTCGCCGTGCTCAGCGCCAGTTCTACTTCGATTGCCGCGTCGCGAAATGTCGGCATAATGACGCCGGCCTCTGCCAGCATACGCAAATGGCTATTTGCGAGTTCATTTAGGACCGACGCCTTGCTGTTGAGCAGGTCCGAGGGCCGGCGCTCGGCGATCATCAGCGACAGCGCTTGCTTGTAGGCCTCTGCTTGTTTGCCTATGTCCGCCTGGCCCACCGGCCGTTGCAGAAGCAGATTAACTTCGGCGAAATCGCGTCCGTACCACGCCCATAGTCCGTCGCCGACGCCATTGACTTCACCGTAGCCGAGCTGCGCCGCCAATGGAACCGTGTTTAGATAATCCATAACGATGCGCTGCCGCGCCGACGTCGTATCCTCGCCGTCAAGATAGGCACGCAGCGAGGCTGATGCCATTTGGCGTAGTTTTTCCTTGCCGGAATTGGTGCGGCCGTCGGGTGAATGACGATATTTTTCGATTTGGGTGGCCAGCGTGCTGCCGCCCTGGGTGTCGTGTTCCGGAAACATGATACTGATAAACTGATCTAGCAGTGCTTTACCGAAGCGATCCCATTCCACCGCCGGGTTGCGTTTTGGGTGGCTCGGATCGAGAAGCTCGCGATTCTCGATAAACAACAGCGTATCGACCAGTAGCCTCGGTATGGCTTCGAAATTCGGATAGATACGCTCGGGATAGCGGGCGGAAAACATCGGTGTGTTACTGCAATCGTAAATGCGCAAACCGGCCTGGGTCTTCTCGCGGTACGGTGGAGAGAGTCCCTTCTCCATGAATCCGATGAGTTGCGGCGACATTCGAACTTGTTCTGCGACATCGAATTCGCGAGCCACCAATTTTTTGCTCAAGCCGGCGAGACCGGCGTAGCCGAAGCGCTCGTCGAACGGCCCGGCGGTGGGAAAACGGATGCGGTCGCTGGGGCCCGGTTCCAGCCGGAAGGTGTACTGTTTCACTCGCTTCGCCAGATAGTGGGCTTGCCACTCGGAAGAAATAAGTTCGTGGACAGCAAGTCCGCAAGCGAACGCTAGTCCGATCCATAGAACTGAAAGCAACAGTCCGCGCAGGACATTCCAGACGGTGTAGAGCGCAGCGAGAATCATCGGCTCATTATAGGTTTGTTAAGGAAGTTATCGCTGCAGCAATTGGCGAAGGATAGTTGGTAGAATGAGGCTTGTGTTTCTATAGAGGCTGTTCGCGTAAGCGCGGAGGGGCAATGAGCAAGATATCCGAAACCTTAAAAGTCGCGCAGCAACGCGCGAAGGACATGAGTTTACCCTACGAGGGCGCGTTACTTCCCGCCGAGGCCCAGCTCATCCTGCAGGAGGCGCCCGCCGCTAAGCTGGTGGACGTGCGCACCCGGGCGGAGTGGGAATGGGTTGGATTCATTCCCGGTTCGGTGCAAATCGAATGGCAGACCTACCCCGGTGGCCAGTCCAACCCACACTTCATTAACGCACTGAAGCAGCAAGTGGACAAGGAATCGCTGGTGATGTTTTTGTGCCGATCGGGCGCGCGCTCCCATGCGGCGGCGGCGATGGCGACCCAAGCGGGTTATTTGGATTGCTACAATGTGCTGCAAGGATTCGAAGGCGATAAAGATGGCGACGGTCATCGCAATACGGTGGGCGGATGGCGTGCGGCGGGCTTGCCGTGGAAGCAAGGTTAGGAAACTTCCGACTAGTCTCTCAACCGCGACGGACCTCATCAGAACTTGCTCTTTAAATTGACGGGTTGTTTATGACCGATCGTTATGCCGTTATCGGCAATCCGATTGCCCACAGTAAATCGCCGTTGATCCACGCCGAGTTTGCCAAGCAGACTCGCCAGGATATGTCCTACCAGGCCCTGCTCGCCCCGCTCGACGGTTTCGCCAAGGAAGTGAGCGCGTTTCGCAAACAAGGCGGCTGCGGAATGAATGTGAGTTTGCCGTTTAAACTCGAAGCGTTTGCATTGGCGACGGAAAAGAGTCCGCGCGCCCTCGATGCGGGCGCGGTGAACATGCTGAAATTCAGCGCCAAGAGTGTTTTTGGCGACAATACCGATGGCGTCGGCCTGACCCGCGACATCACACAGAATCTTGGGATTTCCATTCGCAATAAGCGTGTACTGCTGATCGGCGCCGGTGGCGCTGCCCTCGGCGTTATTTATCCGCTGTTGCAGGAAGGTCCGTTAGGCCTCACCATCGTGAACCGGACGTTCGAGAAAGCCCGCCGGCTGATCATGCGCTATTTTCAGATTTCGTTCTTCAAGCGCACCGAGCTCGCCGCGCTGGCGTTTGCGGAGCTCGCTGGGCACAGTTTCGACATCGTTATCAATGCCAGTTCCGCAAGCGTGAAGAACGAGGCATTGCCGTTGCCGGCGGACCTGTTTGCGCGCGGCTCTCTTGCCTATGAAATGATGTACGGAATAGGCCGCACGCCGTTTTTGAAATTCGCCCGTGAAGACGGGGCGGCAAAGACGTGCGACGGGCTGGGCATGTTGGTGGAACAGGCTGCGGAATCGTTTTATCTTTGGCGAGGAGTGAGGCCGGATACGCAGTTTCTGCTGAATAAACTAAAAAACTCTTTCGCTTGATCCTTTTAAGTCGCCGGCTGTGGATCGGCACAGGCTTCTTGCTCCTGCTGGTGATCTTGTACCAATTCTGGCTGTTGGCCCACGTCGCGTGGTGGGTCAACCATCATCCTTCCGCCAGTGCTTTTATGGAACAGCGGCTGGAGACACTGCAAGAACAAAATCCCGATGCGGAGTTGCGCCATCGCTGGGTGACCTACGATCGCATCTCCAACCATTTGAAGCGCGCCATCATCGCGGCCGAGGATGCCAAGTTCGTCGACCATGAAGGATTCGACTGGCAAGGCATGCAGCGGGCCATGGTAAAGAATGCCAGGCACGGTAAGATCGTCGCCGGCGGCTCCACCATCTCGCAACAACTGGCCAAGAACCTGTTCCTGTCGGGCCGCCGCACACCTTGGCGCAAGGCGGAAGAAGCGCTGATCACCATGATGCTGGAGAACCTCATGACCAAACAGCGCATCCTGGAGATCTATCTCAACGTCATCGAGTGGGGCAACGGCGTATTCGGCGCCGAGGCCGCCGCGCGCCATTATTTCAAAATCAGCGCGGAGCAACTTTCCGCTGGCCAAGCCGCCAAACTCGCGGCCATGGTGCCCAACCCGCGCTTTTACGACAAGAACCGCAATGCGCGCGGGCTACTGCGCAAGACCCGGATCATTCAACGCCAATTGGCTTACGTGAACTTGCCCTAACCTCGACATATTTTTTTGATCACCGCGCCATGAGCCATTACCGGTGCGTCAAATGGCGCGGCATCGCCTGCGAGCCGCACCCCACTTGTCTGTTGGCCTGGTGTCGGCTCAAGAATAAACACGCGCCGCTACGCCAATTTCCCTAGAATGACGGGATGAACGAGCCTACCGACGACGGTCTCGACAAGACCGAACCGCGTCCTGCGGAGGATATCGAGCGTACCTTCGACGACATTACGGAGCTGCTGGACAAGCACGCGCTGATCGAGCACGTGGTTCACCAGCAGGCGATGCCGAAACATGAGCTGGTCGAAGCGTTGGTGCATCGCCAAAGCCTGGCGGATCTGAAAAATCGCCTGCAAGCAAAGCTAGAGGATTTGCATCCGGCCGATGTGGCGCGGATTTTGGAGGCCTTACCGCCGCCGCGGCGTTTGCTCGTTTGGGATCTGGTCAAAGCGGAGCGGGACGGCGAGATCCTGCTGGAAGTCTCCGATTCAGTCCGCGAAACGCTGATCGCGAGCATGGACACTCGGGAATTGGTCGCCGCTGCCGAACAACTCGACGCCGATGAGTTTGCCGACCTTGCCCCCGATTTGCCAGGGGACGTGATTCAGGATGTGCTGGAAAGTCTCGATGCCCAGGATCGCGCGCGTTTGCAGTCGGCGTTGTCCTATCCCGAGGAGTCGGTGGGCGCGGCGATGGATTTCGAGATCGTGTCGGTGCGGCCGGATATCAGCATCGAGACGGCGCTGCGCTATCTGCGCCGCCTCGGAGAATTGCCCGATCACACGGATCAATTGTTTGTGGTGGACCGCGACGACTATTTGCTTGGCGGGTTGCCGCTGAACCGCATGCTGGTGCGAGATCCTGACACCAATGTCGGCGACATTATGGAAAAGGAGATTACCCGCTTCAAGCCGACGGACGAGGCAGCGGACGCGGCCTCGGCGTTCGAGCGTTACGATTTCATTTCCGCGCCGGTGGTGGATGGCTTCAATCGCCTGGTGGGCCGCTTGACGGTCGATTCCATGGTGGACGTGATCCGCGAGGAGTCCGACAGTCAAATGCTGGGCCTCGCCGGTCTGCGCGATGAAGAGGACTTATTTTCCTCGGTATGGAAAAGCGCGCAGAATCGCTGGCTGTGGCTGGCGATTAACTTGGTCACCGCATTGATCGCTTCGCGCGTGATCGGCGTGTTTGAGGGCAGCATCGAAAAACTCGCGGCGTTGGCGGCGTTGATGCCCATCGTCGCCGGCATCGGCGGCAACTCCGGCAATCAGACGACGACGCTGATCGTGCGTGGTCTCGCGTTAGGCCACATCAATCTCGCTAACGCCAAGAAGCTGTTGGTTAAGGAACTGGCTGTGAGCCTGCTAAACGGCCTGTTCTGGGGCAGCATACTCGGCGTTATCGCTTATTTGCTCTACCACAGCATTCCCCTGGGCCTGGTGATGACCAGCGCGATGACGCTTAACTTGCTGGTGGCGGCGTTAATGGGTACCCTGTTGCCGTTAACCATGCACCGGTTGGGGCGAGACCCGGCAGTAGGTTCCAGCGTATTGCTGACGGCTACTACCGATAGTATGGGGTTCTTTATTTTTCTGGGGCTGGCAACGCTGTTTTTGATTTGAGGTAGCTTGGGAGTTAAGTTTTGCTCGGAAACCTTAAACGTCAGTTTGGCCATGGCTGATCACCCCGACTCGATCGAACGCCGTAAAGGGAACTCCGATCGCCGTAATTCGCACCGGCGCCTGTCGGACACCTGGTCGGGTTCGGTTCGCTTTGCCAGTTGGAACGAACAGTTTGTCCAGTTCCTCACACGCTATTTGTTCATCGCAATCGCTTTGGTGTTTTTCGCGAGTTCCGAGAAAACGAGCGACATAGGCATGTCGCGCGGGCAGATATACGGCTTCTTCCTGACGTATTCGGTCATCAACACTTTCAACTTGTGGCACGCCAGGCGCTATCCGCGGTCAATCCCGCGTTATCGTTTCGCCATGTGGCTGGACATTTTCGCCGTATCGGTAGCAGTGCTGAATGATCCTTATGATATTCCGCCGACACTCATTATTTTTATTCTCGTCGTGCTCGGTAACGGCATGCGCTACGGCATGCCTTTTTTTGCCGAGGGCGTAATCGCTTCCTTCATCGGTGGCTTGGCTACCTTGGGGCTGCGACAAATGAATTCCAGCCTCAGTATGGCGCCGGGCATGATCTTTCTGACGCTCTTTTCCGGCATCGTGCTGATCTACGCGTATATCCTGATGGGACGCATCGAATCAAGCCGGCGCCAGTTGGAGCACTCCAGCGCGACCGATACACTGACCGGCCTTTTGAACCGGCGCGGTTTGTACGAAACCGCGGAGCGGCTATTCGACCGCGCCTTAGATCACGGCGAAAAAATCGTGGTGATGTTCGCCGATATGGACAAATTCAAGAGCATCAATGACACCTACGGTCATCCGGCGGGAGACCAGTTGTTGCGCGAGTTCGGGATAGTTTTGCGGGAATCCTTGCGATTGCATGACGTGGCAGCACGCTACGGCGGCGACGAGTTTGTGTTGATCTTGTCGAACACCACCTTGGACGAAGCAGAATATGTCGGCCGCCGAATCCAAGAAAAAGTCAAAGCTGTGGCGCAGTCGCGCGGCCAGGATATTAGCCTCTCTATCGGCTTGGGCGAGGTACCGACCAATGGCGTGACATTAGATGCGGTGCTGGAATGCGTCGATCAAGTGCTGTACCAGTGCAAGCAGCGCCATGGCGCGGGTGGGTTGATGCGGGTGAATAAAGTAGGAGCGCCGGGAGTAGTTTAGTCATCGATATCTCCGGAGAAGGCGCACCACCGCGCATGCAAAATGCGGTTGCTTATATAGGATGGGCAGCGCGCAAGCAATACCCATCCTTGGGGCTGAAATTTATCTGGCGGTTTGGTTACATGCAGCGCGTGGTGGGTTTGGCGGGCGCTCTACCCATCATACGGATCTATTTTGCTCGTGTTGTTGGGCGTCCGCATTTAGTGGGAAAGGCAACACCGCGCCAAAACGCCGCCCTCTGAGGCAACGCTGCCTCAGCGAGGTTATTGTCAGTCAGGAAATACACGGAAAAAGTCGCCGCCACCCGACTGCGCAGTAAGTCCGCGCAATCGGGTGGCGGCGTTTCGCGGATGAGCCTTAAGAGAAGATAGGCTTGATCAGCGGAGCGGGGGCCATCGGCGCGGCCATGGGCTTTTTCGCCGCAGGCCTTTTCGCTGCGGGTTTTGTCGCCGCCGCTTTTTTTGCCGGTGCGTTCTTGGCGGTTGCCTTTTTCGCCTCGGGCTTCTTGGCCGCGGGCTTCTTTATCGCGGCTTTTTTCGCTGGCGGGTTTTTGGCTACCGCTTTAGTGCTGGCTGCAGTTTTTTTCGCTGCAGGTTTCTTTGCCGCCGCTTTTTTAGCAGCGGGCTTCTTGGCCGCGGGCTTCTTAGCGGCGGGCTTTTTCGCAGCCGGTTTCTTAGCAGCCGCTTTCTTGGCGGCGGGCTTCTTGGCTACGGGCTTCTTAGCGGCGGGCTTCTTGGCCGCGGGTTTCTTTGCTGCTGTTGCCATAAATAAACTCCTTATAAAGTTTTTACCGTATGGTCTGTGAAGACTCGTGCGATGTTGCCTACACGACCAAGCGCATCGGTGAGCGAATCGACAGAGTGAAGACCACAACCTCAACCACCATCACCCTTAGCGATATTTATCTTGGTGCGTGAATTCTATTGCAAGCGTTTTGGAAATGCACAGAAAATCAATGTTTTCGCGCATCTTTTTTGCTCTATTTCTATTTGATTAGTATCGAGTCGATACTAATTGATGCAACTGTACGGGTTTTGTACGAGATCGTGGAAAATGTGGGGGGGTGATTCTTTTTGCGCGGATGAGTGGTCAAGCTACGGGAGCAATTTTTCGTGCGAGTAGAGATCCGGCAAGCTTTCCCGAGCGCGGATGAGATGAGCGGTCGCACCATCGATCATGACCTCGGCCGGGCGCGGGCGGGTGTTGTAGTTGGAGCTCATGACGCTGCCGTATGCGCCGGTCGAAAGCACCGCGAGAAGATCGCCAGGCTCGACGGCGAGCATGCGTGCGCGGGCGAGAAAGTCCCCGCTTTCGCACACCGGTCCGACGACATCGTAGAGAGCCGGCGGGGTATTGGGCCGCGCTTTGACCGCCGCGATTTCGTGATACGCATCGTAGAGCGCGGGGCGAAGGAAGTCGTTCATCGCGGCGTCGACGATCGCGAAGTGCCGCTCGCCGCCCCGTTTCAGGTACTCGACTCTTGTCAGCAGCAGACCGGCGTTGCCGACGAATGAACGCCCCGGTTCGAAGATGAGTCGGTGAGGGCGGCCTTCGAGACGGGCGGTAAGCGTTGCGGCGTAGTCGCTAAGGATGATCGGTTTCTCGTCCTTATAGCGGATGCCGATACCGCCGCCGAGGTCGATGTGATGGAGCGTGATGCCGTCGCTTGCCAGTTCGTCTGCCAGTTGCAGCACCTTGTTCAGCGCATCGACAAAGGGGGCGATGTCGGTAATCTGCGAACCGATATGGCAATCGATGCCAACGATATCGAGGCCGGGAAGCGAACGCGCCTTATGGTAAAGCGCACGCGCTTCCTCGAAAGCGATACCGAATTTGTTCTGTTTCAAACCGGTCGCAATATAGGGATGGGTCTTAGGATCCACGTCCGGATTGACGCGAAGCGATAGCGGCGCCCGCACCCCGAGTTCCTTTGCGACTGCGTTAAGGCGCATCAACTCCGGTTCGGATTCGACGTTAAAGCAAAGAATGTTGTGCCGTAACGCGGCGCGCATTTCCTCGGCGCGTTTGCCGACTCCGGAGAAAACGACCTTGCGTGGATCGCCGCCCGCGGCCAGAACCCGCGCCAACTCGCCGGCCGAGACGATATCAAAGCCGGCGCCGAGCTGGGCGAACAGCCCCAGGATTGCAAGGTTGGAGTTGGCTTTTACCGCGTAACAGACCAACATATCGCGACCCGCAAAAGCGGCTATGAAGTCGGCATAAGCTTGCGTCAGGGCAGCTTTTGAGTAAACGTAACTCGGCGTTCCAAACGTTGACGCGATCTGGGTGAGCGATAAATCTTCGCTGTAAAGCTCGTTGTCGATGCATCGAACCATGGCGGGGAAAGTCATTTTCTCTGTTCTTTTTGCGTGTTATCGTCCGGTTCGGGCAAGGTAAGCGGGCCCTTGAGGCCGCAGCCGGCCAACACAAGGGCGACGATCGCTAGCCAAATTGCGCGGGCCATAGTATGCTCATCGAGAAAATATGGCTCAATGTTATCACAGCGTCGTCGCCAGATTCGCCCTGACCAACCCCAGTAAATTCGTGCGAAATCGCTGCGATAATTTAATAGACATGCTGAAGAACCGCATGGATACTTGCTCTCAGAGCGCGAGATGGTTTTAGGCGATACGGCCCGGATTGATCTAACGAGAGCAATAAGATCGTATCGCGACCGATAAATGCATAATATTCAGTGAGATAGGATTCTGATTGTATCGAGTCGACACTATTTTTTTAATAAAATGCATGTTTAGTAAATTAGTATCGAGTCGATACTATTTGAGGGCTATTTAGAGGTTCCCCTGGTTATGCTCAAAAATCCGGTGGTGATGCTGCAGTTGGTGGAGCGTTTGGGGAATCTGATCCGCGCGGAGATGCGCCGCGTGGTAGGGCAAGAAGGGCTTCAACCGGTTCATTTGGAGGCGATGCTGTTCCTCAATCAGGCCAACCGCTTCAGCAATACACCTCAGGCGTTGGCCGAATTTCTCGGCGTGACCAAGGGCACCGTATCCCAGAGTTTAATCCTTTTGGACCGGCGCGGGCTCATCGAGCGCTATCAGGACGAGGTCGATCGGCGCGTCGTGCGCCTGCGCTTGAGCCCGTTGGGGGATCAAATGCTGGAGGCGATGCAGCCGGCGTCCCTGTGGCAATCGGCAACCCGCAACATCAGCGCTAATCGTATCCGTAACGGCGTATCGGCCCTGCGCGAGACACTTTATATGTTGCAAAGCTACAACGGCGCCCGAACCTTCGGCGTCTGCAATACTTGTATCTACTGTCAGCGGAAAAGCCAGCGCACCCACCATTGCGCCCTGTTTGCCGAACGACTGTCCGGGCCGGAGACGCGATTGGTGTGCCGGGAACACGTGCCTAAGGCGGCGAACTAGCCCGGCTACGAGCTTAGTTTCCCTCTCGCTCGCTTAATAGCGGCGCGAACCTGGTTCGGCGCCGTGCCGCCGATGTGGTCGCGGGCCGCCAGAGAGCCTTCCGGCGTCAGGAGCGCCAAGGCGTCTTGCTCGATCAAGGGCGAGAAGGTTCGTAAGCTGTCCAGGGGCAAGGCGCTCAAATCGCATCGCTGTTCCTCCGCCTCGCGCACGGCGCGCGCGACGATTTCATGGGCGTCGCGAAACGGGACGCCTTTTCTGACCAGATAGTCCGCCAGATCCGTCGCGGTCGCGTGACCTTCCGTCACTGCCTTGTGCATGGCCTTGGGGTAGACCGTGACCTCTTTTAGCATGTCCGCGAACAGAGTCAGGGTCATCAGCAGCGTGTCGACGGTGTCGAACAGCGGCTCTTTGTCTTCTTGATTGTCTTTGTTGTACGCCAACGGCTGGCCCTTCATTAAAGTCAAAAGCGCAACCAAATGGCCGTTGACCCGGCCAGTCTTGCCGCGCGCCAGTTCGGCGACATCGGGGTTTTTCTTTTGCGGCATGATGCTCGAACCGGTGCAAAATTGATCGGCGAGTTCGATAAAGCGAAAGCGCGGACTCATCCACAGGATCAATTCTTCCGATAAGCGGGATAAATGGATCATGACGATGGCCGCCGTTGCACAGAACTCGATGGCGAAGTCGCGATCTGAGACGGCGTCCAGCGAATTTTCACAGACGCCTTGGAATTCAAGTTCCTTCGCGACAAACTCGCGGTCGATGGGAAAGCTGGTTCCGGCCAGCGCCGCCGCGCCGAGCGGCAGCCGGTTCATCCGCTTGCGACCATCCACAAGCCGCTCGCCATCCCGCTCCAGCATCTCGAAATACGCCATGAGATGGTGGCCGAAGGTCACGGGCTGGGCCACCTGCAAGTGGGTGAAGCCCGGCATTGGCGTGGCAGCATGGGTCTCGGCCAGATCGACGATGGAGCGTTGCAGGTTTTTGATCGCCACGGCGATCCGATCGATGGCGTCGCGCATGAACAGACGAAGATCGGTTGCGACTTGGTCATTTCGCGAGCGGCCGGTGTGCAGCCGCTTGCCGGCGTCGCCGACTAGTTCCGTTAGCCGTTTCTCGATGTTGAGATGAACGTCTTCCTGATCGATGGACCAGGCAAACTTTCCGGCAAGGATAGCGGCAAGAATTTCCGCCATTCCCCGTTCAATGTCGGCTAGGTCCGCTTGACTGATAATGGCCTGCTTCGCCAACATGCGCGCATGGGCGAGCGAGCCTTGAATGTCGAATTCCGCCAGTCGCTGATCAAATTCAACTGAGGCCGTATAGTGCTTGACCAATTCCGCAACTGGTTGTTTAAAGCGTCCGGACCAGGCTTTTGCGGAATCGTCTTGTTGACCGGACATGAAGAAAGCTGCTTAGAATAGCGAGATGGCAAGTATAAAACAAAATATGCCACCCTCGACGCTGCCGGATTTCTGCAACCTGGGCGTGATGCTGCGAGTGATTTTGATCGTCAACGCGCTGGGTGTCTTAGCGGGCGTCGCGCGTAGCCCTACCTGGCCGGGCTGGTGGCAGGAGTTTTTGCCTATCGCCGTATTCATCCAGCCGGGGCTGCTAGCCAGCCTCTTACTACTGTGCGGAGTACGTCAATTGCTCGCCGGCCGGCCCTATCGGGAGTTTGTTTTCACTGTCTTCGTTCTTGAAATCCTTATAGGGGTGGCGATATTTTTCGGGATGCAGAAGCTCATGCCCGGTGATACCTTCCTGTCGATCCCGGCAGTGCTGGCGTTCGTGACGTTGGCCACCAGCATCGTCCTCTTCTATCTCAATTTGCGCAGCCGGGCCTTGTCGCCTGCCATCACTGAGGCGCGCCTGCAAGCATTGCAAGCTCGGATCCGGCCGCATTTCTTGTTCAACAGCCTCACCGCGGTGTTGAGTTTGATGCGGGCGGATCCGCGCCGTGCCGAGCGCGTGTTGGAAGATTTGGCTGATCTGTTTCGCGTCCTGATGGGTGATAACCGGGAGCTGGTGCCGCTGCAATCGGAATTCGTTCTGTGCCGTCAGTATCTTGAGCTTGAGCAACTTAGGCTGGGGGATCGTTTAAAAGTAGCGTGGCACATCGATAAGATGCCGGACGATGCGTTGGTACCGCCCCTGATACTGCAACCGCTATTGGAAAACGCCGTTTATCATGGCATCGAGCCCTCGACAGAGACCGGCGAGATCAATATCAATATCTATCGTAACCGCGACCACGTGTATATGGTGTTGCGCAATCCCTATCGCGGCGATGGCGCAAGTCATCATCAAGGCAATAAGATGGCGTTGAACAATATCCGCGAGCGCCTTGCATTGCATTTCGACGTCGAGGCAAGCATGAAAAGTCGGATCGTCGGTTCCCAATACGAGGTTAGAATCGCTATACCGTATACCACGCGGCGCTGATGGATAGTCCGTTAAAAATCCTGGTGGCGGACGACGAATTGCCGGCGCGCAACCGGCTCAAAGAGGTCCTGCAAGACGTCAGCGAAGCCGTCAACTTGTCCGTGGTCGCCGAAGCCGGCGATGGCCTCAAAACAATCGCGCTGTTGAACGACACGGCCGTGGACATCGTGTTATTGGACATTCGCATGCCCGGCATGGATGGCATCGAAGTCGCCCGTCATGCCCAGAATCTGACGCGCCCGCCGGCTGTGATTTTCACGACGGCATTCGATGCCTATGCGGTCAGAGCGTTCGAACTCGATGCGGTCGATTATCTGCTTAAGCCAATTCGGCGTGAGCGGCTCCAGGCCGCGCTGGAAAAGGCGCGTGCACGCATGGGAACGGTGCAACCCGGTTTGGAGCGATTGCAGCAAAAGGCGCGAAGTCACTTGAGCGTGTCCGAGCGCGGCAAGATCCTATTGGTGGCCGTCGCTGATATTTTGTTTCTGCGCGCCGAACTAAAATACATCACCATCAAAACTGCGCGACGGGAATATTTGCTGGAAGAATCCCTCACCAATTTGGACCAGGAATTCGGCCTGCAGTTTGTTCGCATTCATCGTTCCTGCCTGGTGGCGCGCAGCGCTATACGCGGCTTCGAGCGGGTGACGGACGATGCCGGCGATGGCCACTGGGCCGTAATGCTAGAGGGAATAGAGGAAAAACTCGCTGTCAGCCGCCGTCAACAACATATCATTCGCGAAATTAAAGGCGGCTGAAAAAAAATGGCATCGCAAGCCCGCCGAGGCCGATTCAGCTTGGTTCCATTGTTATTGGCCGGGTGAGGCAAAAGCCTTGCGTGCTCCGCTTGAGCCAGGGCGCCAGGATCCAGGGGATGAAGGACCACTGGATCCTCAACCTGCATTTTAACAGCCTGTCAAGCAAGCTCACGTTGACGAACCGATGAAGGCCGCGTAACGTGTCATGCACCGTCGCCGGTTGCAACTGTGGTGGGGGCATCGCCCACTCAGGGCGCCAACGCTAGCGGCTATCCTGACAGCAGGTATGCCGTTACCGCATTGAGCCTCGCTTACACAAAACGGGAAGCGAACAGTTAGCCCGGCGCGCGGACATTTTCATAAAGAGGAGACCCTGATGTCGGCACGCATGGACACCATGAACGTTAATGAATCGACCCCGGATTTCAAACCCGAGGAGAAGAGAGTCATCTTCGCGTCTTCGCTCGGAACTGTTTTCGAGTGGTACGACTTCTATCTTTACGCGACACTCGCGCCGTTCTTCGCCGCGCTGTTCTTCCCCAAGGGCAATGAAACCGCGGCGCTGCTGTCTGCGTTTGCGACGTACGCGGCAGGCTTTCTGGTGCGCCCATTTGGGGCCTTGCTGTTCGGCCGCATCGGCGATATGGTGGGCCGCAAGTACACCTTTTTGGTGACCATCGTGGTGATGGGCGGCGCGACCTTTGCCGTCGGGTTGCTGCCGACCTTCGAGTCTATTGGCTGGGCGGCGCCATTCCTGCTGGTGAGCCTGCGCCTGTTGCAGGGCCTGGCGCTGGGCGGCGAATACGGCGGCGCTGCGACCTATGTGGCCGAGCATGCGCCCAACCATCGCCGCGGCTACGACACCAGTTGGATTCAGACTACCGCGACACTCGGTTTCTTCATGGCGCTGGCCATCATCGGCGGTGCGCGCGTTTTAATGGACGCCAAGGACTTCGCCGATTGGGGCTGGCGCATTCCGTTCCTCTTTTCCGTGATCCTACTCGTGTTCTCGGTCTACATCCGGCTCAAGCTGAACGAGTCACCGGTGTTCCAAAAGATGAAGTTGGAGGGCAAGGGTTCCAAGTCACCCCTGACCGACAGCTTCTTAAAGTATCCGAACAACAAGTTCGTATTGCTCGCCTTGCTCGGCGCGACCGCCGGCCAGGGCGTGGTCTGGTACACGGGGCAGTTCTATGCACTGTTCTTCCTGACCATTACCTTGAAGCTCGACTTCCTAACCACTTACATGCTGATCGGCGCTTCGCTGCTGCTGGGCACACCTTTCTTCATATTCTTCGGCTGGCTGTCGGACAAGATCGGGCGCCTGAAGATCATTATGGCCGGCTGCCTGATCGCCGCGCTGACCTATTTCCCGCTATTCGGGGCGCTCACTCATTACGTCAATCCCGCGCTGGAGGCCTATGCGGCGACGACGCCGATCAGCGTAGCGGCGGCGCCTGCGGACTGCAATTTCCACATGTTCATCGGTCCGTGGAGCAACTTCACCGATTGCGATAAGGCCAAGGACTTTCTCACTAAGCAGGGCCTGTCGTTCAAGTCAACGCCCGGCGTTGCGGGCGAGATGCTGGTGGTGAAGATCGGCGACCAGGAACTGAAGGGCGCCTGGGACGTGAAGAAGGCCGAGGCGGCGCTGAAGACGACCGGTTATCCCGGACCCGCCGACAAGAACAAGGTCAACTACGGCATGACGCTATTGATCCTGTTCGTCATGCTGATTTATGTCACAATGGTGTACGGGCCGATCGCGGCCTTCCTCGTTGAACTATTCCCAACGCGAATCCGCTACACGTCGATGTCACTGCCTTATCACATCGGCAACGGCTGGTTCGGCGGCATGCTCCCGCTGCTCGCGACCGCCATGGTCGCGGCAACGGGCGATATCTATTATGGCCTGTGGTACCCGATCATCGTTGCCTTGATAACGCTGGTGATCGGCACGCTGTTCCTCAAGGAAACCAAGGATCGCGACATTCATCAGGATTGACCGCGTCGCGGAAGTTACCGGAATGCCCGCCTTGCGCGGGCTTCCGGTTTGGCGGGGAACACGGGGGAAGCGCCTGGGGAATCTCTGCTTAGGTCGGTCTTATTCCAGGATAGGTGATCATGGCGACAAAAAGTTATTATGCGCGGCGAGCTATGTCAATCTCGTTAAGGAGTTGCGCCACGAGGTAAGCAGGGCGCGGCTCTCCGGCTTGGCATGTCCGATAACCGCATCGTTGTTAATTGCTGGCAAGGTAGCTCGCGTGCTAGCGCGGTGTTTGCGAAGCCGCTACCATAGCCGGTCTGAAAGTAATTCCATTTCATGAATTTACTTAAAGCGCTAGCTCAGGTTAGCAGCATGACGTTGCTGTCGCGAATCCTGGGTTTCGTGCGCGACACGGTGATCGCCCGCGCGTTCGGCGCCGGTATGGAAACGGATGCGTTCTTCGTGGCGTTTCGCATTCCCAATTTGCTGCGGCGATTATTCGCGGAAGGCGCCTTTTCTCAAGCCTTCGTGCCGGTGCTGTCGCAGTACAAGAATCAGCAAGGCTTCGACGCCACCAAGAATTTGGTGGACCATGTTGCTAGCGCTTTAGCACTCGCGCTGTTCGTCGTAACCCTGATCGGAATTATTGCGGCGCCGTGGATCATCTACGTGAGCGCGCCCGGGTTTTCTGCGAATCCAAACAAGTTTCAGTTGACGGTCGATCTTTTGCGGATCACTTTTCCTTATATTTTTTTCATCTCGTTGGTCGCTTTTGCCGGCGGCATACTCAATACCTACAGCAAGTTTTCCGTGCCCGCGTTCACGCCGGTGTTGCTGAATTTGTCACTTATCTTTTTCGCGTTAGTTGTCGCGCCGCATCTTAACGCTCCGGTGACCGCGCTGGCTTGGGGAGCATTATTTGGGGGCGTGCTGCAATTGGCGTTTCAATTGCCGCACCTTACGAAACTCAAACTCGTGCCTCGTTGGCGTTTGAACTTTCGCGATTCCGGCGTGTGGCGCATCTTGAGGCTGATGGGCCCGGCGGTGTTCGGCGTGTCAATTGGCCAGATCAGTTTGCTTATTAGCACGATCTTTGCTTCCTTTTTGGTTACCGGCAGCGTCTCCTGGCTGTTCTACGCCGATCGGTTGATGGA
>JALYOK010000405.1 GCA_030856925.1 Pseudomonadota bacterium | reverse complement strand
GTGAAGCGGGGCGCGAACGCGGTGCGCGGCGCGATCGAGCAACTAATGAGCGACGGTTATCGATACGCGATGCTCGACGCGACGGAAGACGCGCATCTCTTCACTCTCGGCGAAGCCTGCCGGGATCTGCCGCTCATCACCGGCGGCTCGGGCATGGCGCTGGGGTTGCCGGAAAATTTTCGCCGCGCCGGATTACTCGCGCCCAACCCCCGAGCCGATACCTTGCCGGAAGTCGGCGGCCTTGCGGCAGTCATCGCCGGTAGTTGTTCGGTCGCGACCTTGGCACAAATCGCTTTCATGCAGCGCAGCCGTCCATCGTTCAAGTTGGATCCGTTAAAGCTCGTTGCCGGTGAAGACCAAGTCTTGGCGGCTTTAGCTTTCGCGAACTCCAAACTCGCTCAAGGGCCGCTGTTGATTTATGCCAGTGCCTCTACAGAAGAAGTAAAACAGGCGCAACACGCCTTGGGCATCGAGCGCGCCAGCGAAGTGATCGAAACGGCGCAGGGAAAAATTGCACAAGGACTAGTTGCGGCCGGCGTGCGAAAATTGGTCATCGCCGGTGGCGAGACTTCCGGCGCGGTGGTTAGCGCCTTGAAAGTCAAAGCTTTGCAGATCGGTCCACAGATTGATCCCGGCGTGCCGTGGACCGTAAGCATGGGCGAGCCGAGAATCGCATTGGCGCTCAAGTCCGGTAATTTTGGCAGCGAGGACTTTTTTCTCAAAGCGCTCGCATGTATAAGTTAAGCTTGTCGCATTTTCTGTCTCCCCGCGTGGCTGAGGGGTAGACCTATCGCATGGCTATGACCGAAACCCAATTGCGCGAACAAATTTGCCTGCTCGGAAAATCGTTGTTCGATCGCGGCTACACCCACGGCAGTACCGGCAACATCAGCGCCAAGACCGAAGATGGCTGGTTGCTGACACCGACCAACTCGTGTCTCGGCAGGCTCGATCCGGCTTACTTATCTAAGATGTCGTGGGACGGAAAACTGCTCGCCGGCGATGCGCCTTCGAAGGAAGCGTTCCTTCATTTGGCGATGTATGAGGAGCGCCGCTCGTTCCGCGCTGTGGTACATTTGCACGGCAGTGATTCCGTCGCCGTGTCGTTACTTGGCTCCATCGATTGCGCCGATTGTCTTCCGCCGCTCACCGCTTATTACATCATGCGCATCGGCTATTTGCCGCTGGTGCCGTATTTCAAGCCGGGTGACCTGGCGCTCGCGGACGCGGTGCGCGAGGCGGCGAAGAAACATCACGCGCTGTTGCTGGCGAATCACGGACCCGTGGTGGCGGGCACGTGCTTAAGCGCCGCGGCGGATGCGGCCGAAGAATTGGAACAGACGGCAAAGATTTTTTTGAATCTGCGCCACGAAAAGCTGCGCACTTTATCGTCTGAGCAAGTGGACGAATTGCGACGCGCGTTTCCGCCGCCGCCATGAATCTATTCGACAGTCACGGCGCCACCGCGGGTCGATCGCGCCGGTGGCAAGTTACAGCCGCACGCAGCATGGGAATTTTGAGAAAGGAGCAGTAGACATGAGTGTAGGAAAAGTATTCATCAATAATCGCTGGGAAGAGCCCGCGAGCGGCGAAACGATCCCGGTCGTCGATCCAAGCACCGGTGAAGTGTTCACGCAAATCGCGCGTGGTGCGGCGCCCGACGTCGATCGCGCCGTCGCCGCCGCGCGTGCGGCATTCGATGGACCGTGGGGCAAAATGCCGGCGTTTGAGCGCGGCCGCTTGTTGCATAAATTCAGCCAGAAAGTATTGGATCGTCACGAAGAACTAACGCAGATCGAAGCGCGCGATACCGGCAAGCCGCTGAAGCAAGCCCGCGCCGATATCTCCGCGTGCGCGCGCTACTACGAATATTATGCCGGCGCTTGCGACAAGCTGCACGGGGCCACCATTCCCTTCTTGGAAGGCTTCACGGTGATGCTACTGCGCGAGCCGTTCGGCGTGACGGGCCACGTGCTGCCATGGAATTATCCGGCCCAGATGTTCGGCCGCTCCCTCGGCGGCGCGCTGGCGGCAGGAAACGCGACGGTGTTAAAGCCCGCCGAGGATGCATGTCAATCCCACCTGCGTTTGGTGGAATTGATGGCGGAGGTCGGCTTTCCGCCCGGCGCCGTCAACATCGTGCCGGGTTTCGGTTACGAGGCCGGTGCGGCGTTGTCCTCACACACCGGCATCGACCATATGTCGTTCACCGGATCGACCGCAACGGGATCGTTGGTGGCGCAAGCTGCAGCAAAAAATCACATCGGCTGCATCATGGAATTGGGCGGCAAGTCGCCTCAGATCGTATTCGCTGATGCCGATCTCGAGCAAGCGTTGCCGGTGTTGGCGAACGGCATTATCCAGAACGCGGGGCAGACCTGTTCCGCAGGCAGCCGCTTGCTGGTCGAAGCGAGCCGCTACGATGAAGTGGTCGAGAACCTCGGCGCGCGAATGAACGGACTCAAGGTCGGCGGATCGCAACAGGATCTCGATTGCGGGCCCATCATCCGCAACAGCCAACTGGACAGAGTGCGCGGATTCTTGAAAGTCGCGGCTGACGACGGATTGAAAGTTGCCGGCAGGGGCAGCATTTCCGCCGACGCGCCAAAGGGCGGCTACTTTGTCGAGCCGCACTTGATTCGCGATGTGCCGGCGCACCACACGTTGGCGCAAGATGAAATCTTTGGCCCGGTGATGGTGGCGATGCCGTTCAAAGACGAAGCGGACGCGATACGCCTTTCCAATGGGACAGCCTACGGCTTAAATTGCGGCGTATGGACCAACGACGGCGGCCGTCAAATGCGGTTGGCGAAGGCCATTCGCAGCGGTCAGGTTTACATCAATAACTTCGGCGCCGGCGGCGGCATCGAGTTGCCTTTCGGCGGAGTCAAGCATTCGGGCCACGGCCGGGAAAAAGGCTTCGAGGCGTTGTATGGATTTACGTCGGTTAAAACGGTTGTGATCAAGCATGGCTGATGAGTTTGCGCGTAGCCCCTTCGCATGCTCACTTTGAACAATAGGAGGCTTTTTGCATATCGTCTGCCTTGACCTGGAAGGCGTTTTAGTCCCGGAAATTTGGATCGAATTTGCCGAGCGCACCGGCATCGATGCGTTGCGTGCGACCACGCGCGACGTGCCCGATTATGACGAGCTCATGCGCCAGCGATTGCGAATTCTGAAGGAACATCGGCGTGGCTTACCGGATATTCAGAAAGTCATCGCGACTCTGGCGCCGCTGCCGGGCGCGAAGGAATTTTTGGATTGGGTTCGAAGCGAATTTCAACTCGTTATTTTGTCCGATACATTTTACGAGTTTGCCATGCCGCTGATGCGGCAGTTGGGCTATCCGACCCTGATGTGTCACCGCTTGAGCACCGATGCCTCCGGTTTCGTGACGGACTTTCATCTGCGCCAGAAAGATCAAAAGCGCATGGCGGTGAAAGCCTTTCACAGTTTGAATTACAAGGTAATCGCCGCCGGTGATTCCTACAACGATACCGGTATGTTGAGCGAAGCCGATGCCGGATTTTTCTTTTGCCCGCCGGACAGCATTGTCAACGAGTTTCCGCAATTTGCAGTCACTCGTGACTACACAGCGCTGAAGCTCGCAATCATCGAATCGAAATAGGAATAGTAGTGCACAAAAAGTTCAAGTGGACTCTGGCGGTTTCCCTGGGTCTCGCCGCTGTCGCGGCGCAAGCGACAGACGATTTGCCGCGCGCCTACGGCCCGTTCCAGTTGGGCATGAAGCTCGGCGAATTTCGCAAGCTCACCGGTGCGGCGGTGTTCGGGGCCCAAAGTGGCGATACCATCAGTACGCTTAAGGCGGAAAATTTGGAAAAGCACGTGCCGGCGAAGAACCGCGCGCGCGAACGCAACGCGGGTTTCGTGTTCGCAGGCAAGGATCCCGATAGCCCGCTGTACCAAATCGGCTACACGCCGGATGAAACCGATCTCCAAGCCTTCAAGGCTAATTTTGCGCGGTTCGGCGCGCCGCGGACCGCCAAACTCGACGATACGGATCGCGCCGCGCTCGAATGGTGCCAGGAAGGAAAAACGCGCGTGATGGTTGCCTACAAGGTAAGCGCGAAGCGCCCGCTGTCCGTAACCATCGAAGAACTGGGAATCATGGCGAATGCGTTGCGGGAGGAGGGGGAATCACTGGATCGCGCCACCTGCGGCAAGTGGCCTTAAAAATTCGTGCGCTCCGCGATAGTTTCATCTATGCGGACAGCGATTTTGTTGGTCCCGTCGGTAATTGTTCCAGAGGAATGCAACGCTTTACTCAATCCAAAGCATCCGGACGCTGCGTTGATCTCCGCGAAGCTGCGGCGCCGGTTCGAATACAACCGATTATTTCGATAGCGCAGATTATTCGCTCCGAGGATCCGAGGATGTCGCTCACTATTAGCTGCGAATCGCGCATCGGACAACTGGCGTTGTCGGCCAAGAGCGGAAATTCCAAAGTCAACACTCGCTGCCCGAAAGCCGCCATTGATCCGCAACCTGATCGGCGAGGTATTTTCAGATCCCCACTACATTGTGCAATCGGTCGACGATAGCCATCACGTCGCTCGGCTCGGCACGTTCTCGATAGTCGGCGTCAACATGCGCATACACGATACGACCGTCACGGTCGATAACATAAGTCGCCGGTACCGGTAACTCCCATAGTCCGTTGCCGTTGAGAAGCGGTAGTTCATTGCCTGCATTGCTATAAAGGTCGACCAACTCTGGCGGCAAGGTAAATGCAATGCCAAAGGCTCGCGAGGCTGCAAGTGATGAATCGCTCAACACTGGAAATGCCAGCTGATTCTTTTCGGCTGTGGTCAATGAGTTATCCGGCGTTTGCGGCGAGATGGCAACCAAGCTAGCGCCCTTGCCCCGCAAAGTGTCGAGTTGTTGCTGCCAGGCACGCAATTCCAAATTGCAATACGGGCACCAGCCGCCGCGGTAAAACAGCAGCACCATGGGACCGCGCGTCCAATGATCTGAGAGGGGTACTGAGCGACCAAAAATGTCGGGCAGCGTTATGTCAGGCGCCTGATCGCCCTCCCGGAGAGCGGTATGCTCAATTCCGGTGGCCTTGAGCCCGGCTGTGGCGGCTTCCATCATCGCCACGCGCGCTGGCGCGACGCGTTGCTTGAAACCCACTTTGAACTCAGTCAACTGTGTGACCAGAGGTGTAATTGCAGACATGGCTTTCTCCTTCGAAGTGTTGAAATTGGTCGACGTGTTTATCGATGACGCTTAGCTATTTGGCTGGCTTGAAGGACTTGACCAATGCAGCGGCGCTGGCGCCTTCGAGGCTCAGGCCGTAGCCTGTCTGCTGAATCAACGCCATCTTGAGCGGTTGGACAAAGTGAATTCGCGTGTTGCGACGGGTCACCTCTGGTTTCTTAAGGTAAGTATTGGCAATCGCCATCGCACGCGTCGTGGCCTTCCCGTCTGCGACCACTTCGGCCACGACGCCCCACCACTTAGCTGTCGTTGCGGATAGCGGCTCAGGGTCGAGTAACATGGATTCGGCACGGGCCGGACCTGCACGATAAGCCCAGGTCGTGAAGATCCCATCGCCGGGCACAATGCCACCCGCGAAGTGCGGCGCGTCATGGAAAGTGGCGTTGGTTCCGGCCACAATAACATTCGCTAACAAACAGTATTCCGTGTGTACCCACGCTTTTCCTTCTACGGCACAAATCAGCGGCACTCGAATATTGGCGATGTTCTCGACGATTTGCGTTCCTTCGTCATGAATCTTTGACCAATTGTCTGGGTCACTGACGTCGCCGAATGAGCCGAAATCGATATCCTCAATCCACTGTCCGCCCTTGCCAGTGAGGATAACGACTTTGTTGGCACGATCGCGGCCGACATCGTAAAAGGCATCGACAAATTGTTCGTGATCGTGGGCGCTGAACTTAAGCGGTCCACCCTTGGTATGCATTTCCATGAGCAACACACCATTGGCATCTCGCGTCATATGGATGCTGTCGTATTTGCTGAAGTACGGGGGATCGGCGGCAACGCTGTTGCTGGCAAC
>JALYOK010000434.1 GCA_030856925.1 Pseudomonadota bacterium | reverse complement strand
CGTCAATCCCCCATCGCTTTGCGACCGACGAAATTTTTTATTCCATCCGTCTCGAGCCCTATCTCGATGCGACGGCGCGCATCCACAGCGATCTGGCGCCACGACTCAAACAACTAGCCGATACGACGTTCCAAACCAAACGTGTTCTGGTTCATGGCGACATTGCGCCGAAAAATATTCTGGTCGGCCCGAAGCGCCCGATCTTTCTCGATTGCGAGTGCGCATGGTTCGGCGATCCGGCTTTTGACTTGGCGTTTTGTTTGAACCATTTATTGTTGAAATGTTTGTTGTGTCGCGCCGCCCGCCCGGAATTGTTGACCAGCTTCGACGCGCTCGCCGACACCTATCTTACCGGTGTGACGTGGGAGCCGCGAGCCGACATGGAGCGACGCACCGCCCATCTGTTGCCCGGCTTGTTTCTCGCGCGGGTCGACGGAAAATCGCCGGTGGAATACCTGAACGACGAAGCGGACAAGAATAAAGTGCGGCGCTGTGCGCGACGATTGCTCGCAGAGCCGGTCGACAGACTGAAACTGATTCGTGACGCGTGGAACACGGAACTCGAAGTATGATCGACACACGAATAACGGATGTCATCGGTCGTCGCGTATGGGATTCTCGCGGCCGCCCGACGGTGGAAGCTGAGGTTTATTTAGCGAGCGGCGCCATCGGCCGCGCCATCGCGCCGGCCGGCGCATCGACGGGCAGCGGCGAAGCGCTCGATTTGCGAGACGGCGGCGAGCGCCTCGGCGGCTATGACGTGCGCACCGCCGTCGACAACGTCAATATCCAGATCGCCGATGCGCTCATCCGGCTCGATGCCGCCGATCAGACGCTGATCGATCAAACCTTGATCGCTCTGGATGGCACGCCGAACAAGCGAACACTCGGCGGCAATGCCACCATCGCCGCGTCCATGGCCACGCTAAAGGCGATGGCCGCGTCCCAAGGATTGCCGCTGTGGCGCTATCTCGCGGCGAAAAGCGACATCGTGATGCCGTTGCCCGAGATTCAAATCTTCGGCGGCGGCGCCCATGCCGGTCGTCGTGTCGATATCCAGGATTTTATGGTGGTCGCGCCGGGCGCGGAAAATGTCGACCAGGCGTTGGAATGGACAGCGGAAATTTATCTCGCCGCGGGCAAGCTCATGGCGGAACGCGGCTTGCTGTATGGCGTTGCCGAAGAAGGCGGTTATTGGCCGGCGTTTTCCACCAATGAAGGAGCGCTGGAGATGCTGATTCTCGCCATCGAGAAAGCTAAACTCATTCCCAACGAACAAGTTGCCATCGCTTTGGACGTCGCCGCCAGCGAGTTTGGTCAGCGGGGCAGATACAAGATGGGCCTGGACCAAAAGGAGCTCGATTCCGATGGCTTGATCGACATGCTGGGCCGCTGGCTGGACAAATACCCGATCGTCTCGATCGAAGATCCGCTGGCGGAGGACGATGAGACGGGATTGCAGAAATTTACCGCAGCGTTCGGCTCGCGCGTGCAGATTGTAGGCGACGACTATTTGGGCACGAACGCGGACCGAGTCAAACACGCGGCGCGAGTCGCTGCCTGTAACGCCGTGTTGCTGAAGCCGAATCAAGCGGGCACCGTCACGGAAACGCACGCAGCTTGGAAAGCTTCGCAGGACGCGGGTTTCGGCGCCATCGTGTCGGCGCGTTCAGGTGAAACCGAGGACGTGACGATCTGTCATCTCGCCGTCGGTTGGGGGGTGCAGCAAATTAAAGTCGGGTCGTTTTCCCGTTCTGAGCGGATGGCGAAATGGAACGAGTTGCTGCGAATTCAATCCGCCGATCGGATTAGGCCGCGGTTTGCGGGGCATGCCCCCTATCGAAGTCACTAATGAGCATCGCCACAAGGCGCACAGATGTTGCTTGCTGGCGAGGTATACCCGGAGCGCCGCACCAGCACTGGCTGTCAGGCTATGTATTATTGATTTCCCGACTTCCAGCGATTCAGGAGAGTTAAAGCGACATGAACTCAATCATCGAGCAACTAAGAAATTTCGATACCCCCACCATCGCCAATGCTTTGGAAATCGCCGCCGGCAAGCGTTCCGCGGAAGGCTTCACGCGGCAAACCTTACTCGCGGCCCATCCCGAACAAAAGCCCATCGTGGGTTATGCGCGCACGGCGATGATACGATCCGCCGCGCCGTTCGATCCGAAAACCCGGCGCGACAAATTGATGGCCTACTACGACTATGTCGCCCGTCCTAAACAGCCGACCATCGCGGTCATTCAGGATATCGACGACCGTCCTGGGCTGGGCGCATTTTGGGGCGAAGTCAACACCACGGTTCATTGGGGCCTGGGCTGCGTGGGCGCGATCACCAACGGCTCCATGCGCGATCTTAAGATGATGGAGCCGCGCTTCCAATGTCTCGCTCTATCGTTGTCGCCGAGCCACGCCTGGGTTCACGTGGTCGATGTCGGCGTGAAAGTGGATGTGTGCGGGCTGATGGTGTCGCCTGACGAAATCGTTCATGCCGATCATCATGGCGCGGTCGTGATCCCCGCCGATCTGTTGGAGAAACTACCCGCGGCGATCGACTTTATGGCGCGAAAAGAGAAAGTTATTCTGGACGCCGTTAAAGCTGAGGGGTTTGGTATCGAGAAGCTGCGCGCCGCGATGCTTGCGTCCGACGCGGTCAAATAAAGTCCATGCGCAGCATGTGGCGTTATCTCTGGCCGCTGCCGTTGACCCTGCTGGGCCTGGCGCTCGCCTTGCT
>JALYOK010000424.1 GCA_030856925.1 Pseudomonadota bacterium | reverse complement strand
AGGCTGGAAAACGAGCGCGTGATAATTTCCGTCGAGGTCGTTAATCCGGGCGCCGGCCCGGTAACGTTATTAGACATAACGAATTTCCAGGTTCGCGAGGTATTCTTTATATTGAGTCAGTTGCTGGCGCAGCTCCACCTGGTCGCCGCGCTTAGCCGCAGCCTCGATGCGCTTACCTAACTCGGTGATCTCGCCAAAGCCGTAACCGCCCCCCACGCCTTTCATGTTGTGCCCGATGATGAGCAACGCACTATTGTCCGCGCGGTCGATGGCCTCGCCAATCTGCAGCAAGTCCTTTTGCCTGTTGGCCAGAAATTTCGGCACTAGATCGGCGAGATCGGAATCCACTTCAACAATTACCTTAGTCATTACTCTCTTTCACTTTCCCTACATTGAACCTGGAAAGGTTGAACGGATGACCGCGGCCGGTTGGGGCATGGGTTTGAGGAACGCGGCGAGGATCCCATATAATTTGTCCCGGTTTACCGGCTTCTCTAAATATCCGTCGAATCCTTCTTTCAGCGCCCGTTCAACTTCGGGTCCTTCAGGGTAGGCCGTCATGGCAAAGATCGGCCGGGTAAAACCGCTTTTCCGTAACAGCTTGGTGGCGCTAAGGCCGTCCATTACCGGCATTTCTATATCCATCAACACTACATCCGGCATTTCTTGCAGTGCCGTTTCCACTGCCTGGCGTCCGTCGATGACGGGCAGCACGGTCACACCGTGCTTTTTCAACAGACGAATCACCAGATCGCGAATATCGTCGTTGTCATCCGCCAGCAACACGCATCCTTGCAGGCGTTTATCGGTGGCTTTGAGCGTCGGCTGAGATAGGGGCAGATTGCTTTCCGCGCAGGCCGGCGCCGGAATGAGCACCTTGAAATCACTGCCTTTTCCGACTTCAGAATGGACCGTCAACGATCCGCCCATCAGTTCGCAGAGATTGCGGCTGATGGCAAGCCCAAGGCCGGTGCCGCCGTAGGCGTGCTGGGTATTATCGGCGCCTTGTCGGAATGGAATGAAAATCCGGTCCAAAACATCCGCCGTCATGCCTGGTCCGCTATCGGATACTTGAATGCAAAGGCCGGAGTTCGCCCAACTGATGGTGAGGTGCACATGACCTTTCTGGGTAAACTTGATCGCGTTGCTCAAGAGATTCAGCAGCACCTGCCGCAGCCGAAACGAATCGAATTCCAGCGTATTCGGCACCGTTTCATCGAATAAGGCTTTCAGTCCCAGTTGCTTTTCCGCCGCCATGTTGGACATAGTGGCAATCACATCGTCGACTACTTCACGAACAAGGGCCGGCGCTTTGGAAATCTTCATCTGCCCGGCTTCGATCTTGCCCTGATCGAGCATATTATTAATTAAGGTCATCAGGTGATCGCTGTTTTTTTCGATGACCTTGGTGTACTGGCTCTGTCCTCGCTCCCCATATTCGCTTTCGCCCAATAGCCGATTGAAGCCGATGATGGCCGCAAGCGGCGTGCGCAATTCGTGAGTCATATGGGAAATAAACTGGCTCTTAAGCTTGTACGATTCTTCCGCGGCGAGTTTTTCGTAGAACAATCGTTGCCGTTCGTTATATAGGCGCCACAGACGGCGCACCAAGAAAAACACGAAGGCGAGATAGCCGGCGAGCAATGGAAAACCCAGGGCGGTCGATTGTTTATATAGATAGAGAGTCGAGGATAAGCCGCCGATCAACAACGGTAGCAAAACGAAGCCGACGGCGTAATGGAGCGGATTGCGGTTCTCCCGTTCGCGAAAACTGGCGACGGGAACCAGCAACGCAAGGGCTAACAACAGCATGTCCCAGCGTAATACCGGCGGCGCCAATACCTCGCCTTGCTCCAGCAACTGATTCACCTCGCCTAACAGGTGCAACCCCGCCTTGCGTCCGAACAAAGTGTTCTGGTAGTCGTTAATCGACTCCGCCGTACTGCCGACGAACACGCGGCGGCCGTTGATTTTCTCGGCGAGATCTTTTGCTGGCTGCATGGTCATGGCCGCGTGAAACACATCGGAAAAATGGGACGTTTCCATGGATCGATAATTGCTGGGAAATCGCAACTGGATCGAGCCGTCCTTATCCACCGGCCAAGCATGCTTACCGATAATGACCTCGCGCGTCAGTTGGTTGTAACGAATCTCAGGCCGGGGCTCGCCAGCGAAAACAGTGGCCGCCGACAACCCCGGCAGGACTCGGTCGCCGACTCGATGCAGCAACGGTATACGTCGCAACACGCCATCGCTGTCCAGCGACACGGCGATGACACCGGCGGCGGCGATGGGCCGACCGGCCCAAATGAACATTTCCCGCGGCAATATGAACTGTTGCCATGCTAGCGCCGGCGCATTGGCGGGCGCGTTCCATGAGATGCGTTTGAGCAGGGTTTCCGTATCCGCTGCGGAGTTAACAGTGAAGTCCTTCGCCAGCACCGCCAAAGTCACGCCGGGAGTCGCGGCCAGCGTCGTGGCCAGCTCTTCATCCTGCGGTCGCCGTTCCGCGAACACGATGTCGAAAGTAATGGAACGAGCACCCGCATCGCGCAAAAATTCCGTCACTTTGGCATAGACAGCGCGGCTGTAGGGCCAGGCGCCGATTTCCGGCTCCAGCGAGTTCATGCTTTCTTCCGATACGTCCACGAAGATAATGTCGCTAAAGTCGACCTCTCGCGCCAGCCACCGGGCCTGGACGTCGTGCAATTGCAGATCAATCTTCTGGAAAAAAGCGGTACCCGTCACGGCAGATGCAGCGACCAATGCAACGAACGCGATCGCAATGGAGCGTAGAAAATCCGCAGGTTGCTCTAGTTTTACCAGCGAACCGAACATATCCGCGCGGATCGAATGGAGGAACTCCGATTAGAACGCAAAATCAATCGTTTGGATAGCCATTTTAGTGTGAATTTGAGATAAATTGCGCGTTGACCGCAGCGCATTTTAGACGGCACGCCAGCAGGCATTATGGGAGTGCCTCTCCAGCGGCCCGTTGCCGCGAGCCAGTATCCATCGGTGTCGTGGCGAGGACTTAATAACCGTTTTGAGCTTACTGTTCCGGCCGCTGCGAATGGGTGCACGTTGGACGTAAGTTATCGCGACAGAAATCGACAGAAACTTGATCGTCGGTTAGCCCAAAGTTCATCCGCGCTCGCCTTTTAAGACAAATGACGCTCATCCGCCCAGCGAAACTAACCTCTCCTAAAACAACCACATGGGCCGTGTATACTGAGGTTACGCCAGTGCCGCGCGTTCGGATCGCGAGTTGACGTCACTAACAGAAATCGGAGGATGCAGTCCCAAATGAGCAATTACTACGAGTCAGAAGATCTAAAAAAATTCGCCAATATCGGCGAGCACGCGAAGCCTTTGGCCGACGAATTCTTTAAATATTACGGCATGGTCACCGCCTCCGACGGCGCCCTCACCAAACGCGAGAAAGCGCTGATCGCACTGGCCATTTCCCACTCGGAGAAATGCCCTTACTGCATCGACGCCTACACAACTGCGTGTTTGGAATCCGGCGCAAGTCCTGACCAAATGATGGAGGCGGTACACGTCGCGGCGGCGATGAAAGCCGGCATTACACTCGCCCATTCCATACAAATGCAAAATCACCTGAAGAAAATGGTGTTGTAAGAAACTGACCGGAGCATTCATGGCACTGACGGCCGTTCTGAAGAAAAACAAAGCGCTACCCTCTAAATACGATTTCGATCGCTTGCTGGAAGAACGCGAACTGGACCTTAAACCGTTCGGCATCGACACGCTGCAAGTCAACGTGACCAAGCTTTGCAATCAAGCCTGTCGCCATTGCCATGTGGATGCTTCGCCGGCGCGGAAAGAAATGTTGTCGCGGGCCGGCATCGAACGGTGCCTAAGAATCTTGCAAGATCATCCGCAGGTAAAAACCCTGGACATTACGGGTGGCGCGCCGGAACTACATGCGGATTTCGATTGGTTCGTCACTGAGGCTGTCAAACTCGGCAAACACGTCATGATTCGCCACAACCTCACCGTGGCCTATGACGGCAATCCGCGAACCGGCGAGAGTAAAGAATATCTGCACGAATTTTTCGCCGAACGTCGCTGCGAGGTCGTGTCGTCTCTGCCTTACTACCAAGAATATTTCACTGACGCCCAACGCGGCAGCGGCGTGTTCCAGAAAAGCCTACGCGGGTTGAATAAACTCAATTCGTTGGGCTACGGCATAGACGGTTCGGGACTCAAACTCAATTTGGTCTACAACCCGGTCGGCCCATACTTGCCCCCCGCTCAAGCTGCCCTGGAAGCCGATTACAAGCGGGAACTGAAAGCCAAGTTCGACATTGTTTTCAACCAGCTCTACACCATCACCAACATGCCCATCAATCGCTTCAAACTGCATCTGGACAAATCCGGCCAGTACGAAGCCTATATGGACAAACTGCTCGCCGCGTTCAACCCTGCCGCCGCCGCGGGCGTCATGTGCCGCAACCTCATAAGCGTCAGTTGGGAAGGCAAACTTTACGACTGCGATTTCAATCAAATGCTGGAAATCGAAGCGGAAGGAAAATCCGGAAAAGCCCCCAGCATTTTCGATTTCGATTTCGCACAACTCCTCTCGCGGCGTATCCGATTCGCCGATCACTGCCTTGGCTGCACGGCGGGCGCGGGCTCGTCGTGCGGGGGCGTGACGGCATAACGCTACGATTGTCGTCGTCGTACCTTTGCTACGTTTCCGAATGTACGACAGGTTCCTCCACCATACTCCGCAATCGTCGAACGGAGCTATGATCGAAAGTTGTGTATGAGATGAATTGAGAGGCGGCGTATTCTTGCTGGTTCTTCCGGACTCATCAATTAACCTTTTACGAGGAGTGAATACGCCGTGAGTAACGATAATGTATGGTGATTAACGTTCAAATGTTCCACGACCGATCGAATCGTCCGATCTCCGCGAGACAATAGTTTGACCAGCGCTTGTTCGACAAACGCTTCGCTGTACGTTGACTTCATTTCTGCCTCTCGATCTAAAAATATAAAAACTAGAGGCGACAACTAGTCTGACACAGGGGGAACTTGGCACTCAACGCAGCGCGTTAAGCGTCGCCCAACGGTAAATCGTTGGGGGGCGATAGCGATCGCTATGTAGATGAGAAGGACGGCCTAAAATGACACCACATCTGATTACCATATCATGCTGATCAATTGCGTCGCATATCAAGAGGGTAGGAAGCTTGCTGACATCGATATCGAGTCGATCAGCGAGTACCTATCGCGTCCGGGCTGCTTTGTTTGGGTCGCGCTTCGCGACGCCACCGATAACGAACTCGCACAAATGCAGGAGGAGTTCGGGCTGCATGAACTTGCCATCGAGGACGCGCGTCACGGCCATCAGCGGCCGAAGATCGAAGAGTACGGCGACACCGTTTTCTGCGTAATTCACACGTTGGAATTCGATGCAGCCAACGAATTGCGGATAGGCGAGGTGAACGTCTTTGTCGGACTTAACTTCGTGCTTTCTATCCGCAATCGCAGTCAGTATGCCTTGTTGCGTGTGCGCGAGCGGGCCGAGAGCGAGCCGCATTTGCTGCGCAATGGCGCCGGCTTTGTCTTGTATGCGCTGATGGACGCGGTGGTCGATCGCTACTTTCCGGTTATCGATGCGCTCGAAACGAATCTCGAGGACATCGAAAGCAAGATTTTCGAGCCCGGCGCTCAGCGAACCAATATGGAATATCTGTACGCACTGAAACAACGCATCATGACCGTCAAGCATGCAGTCACGCCGCTATTGGAGTCGGCAAGTAAGCTCACCTATGGCCGTGTGCCTCGCGTCTGTGAGACTAGCCGCGAGTACTTCCGCGACGTTTACGACCACCTTGCCCGCATCAACACCACTTTGGACACCCTGCGCGAGACCATCGCCACAGCGATCCAGGTCAACCTCTCGATGGTGATGATCGATGAAGCCGCAACAACTAAACGTCTTGCCGCATGGGCCGGTATTTTTGCGGTCGCGACTGCCTTGGTGGGCGTTTGGGGCATGAACTTCGACTTCATGCCCGAGTTGAAGTGGAAGTGGGGCTATCCGGCCGCGCTTGGCGTCATTATCAGCGCCTGCGGTGTGGTCTTCTGGCGGTTCAAACGGTCAGGGTGGCTCTGATGGAACAGGAACGCCCGGACCTGGATCAACTGCTTGCATAAATCCACAACGACGAGGCAGAGGCCAAGCGTCGCCGGCTTAAGATAATCTGCGGCGCTAGCGCCGGCGTCGGCAAAACCTACGTTATGCTGTCGTCCGCACGTGCGTCGAAGGCGCAGGGTATCGATCTGATCATCGGGGTCCTCGAGAGCCTTCGCCATATGCCCGCACCGCGCGGGCCACAACAGAGGCGCGCTCGAGCTTGAAGGCGTCCACCGCCATGAAGTTCTGAAAGACTTCTGCGATTTGGCTTCGCGACAAATTAAAAGCAGTCTCCAATACCCAACTAAGTTCCACGATGGACACCAGTGAGACAAATCCAGGCGATTCGTCATTCAGGCTTTCGACGAGCTTGGTTGCCAGCTTTGCTTGTTTTGCATCGTCTTGCAT